>VENG01000011.1 GCA_009711705.1 Bacillota bacterium | reverse complement strand
GTGGGGCAAAGCGGGTCTAAAAACAGATTAAAAAGGAACGAGATCTGTCTTTGCAGACAGATCTCGTTCCTTTTTTTTATCCAACTGCTCCACTGAACTCTAGGAGAACCACATTTTCAGTGGCCTCGCTTCGGCGGAGGTTTTTTACATATATAAGGTTCATTAAGGGTGTCAATAATTTATTTTAGAACTGTTGATCACGCCAAGTAAAAAAGCTCTGCCTTTTAACGTTAAATCTTTATAATTAGAATTGATTTAAAATATCGTGATGTCCCACAGCAATCAATATGATCACCCATTCACCTTCATAATACCATATGATCCGAATATCCATATCGGACACTACATTCGAAAAGGTTATTGGCAGGGCAATGGGGTCTACCATGGCTTGAATAATTCACTTATCAAGCCTTGGGCTTAACAGGGGCACCTAACAGGTACGGTTCGCTCGAACCTGCCACGGAAACTTAGGTACCCTGTACCTAAGTTTTTAAAAGAACTACCAAACAAAATTACACCTTGTTTAAAGAAGCATGGGGAGGTTTCTTTGTTTCCTTGCTCAAGATTGTTCGGGTCGTGACTTAAGGGTCACTTTTCTTTGACGGGATTAACAGGATTTGCAGGATGCTTTGGGGGCAGCGGCTTTCGGGTCTTTAAAAATATTTTTTTAATTACTCCTATTTATTTTGTCACTGATCCACAAGTTCCTGTAAAATAGTAACGGTTCCGGTTTTGGTAATTGATTTTTAATAATCCTGTCGATCCTGTTAATCCTGTCTAAAAATTTGTTTGCCCCAAAGCCCCACATGCAATGCCTTTAATCCCACTCATTTCTTCCACTGAACTTAGGTACCCGGTACCTAAGTTATTATTTTGCCATCACTCTGGATGTACTTCCCCGGTAATATTTCCTAGCCGCAATCGAAAACCGGTTTATGATACCGTTCCCAGAGGATCTTAACGGAATCAAAGTCCTATAACCCGAAGGTCATACTCAAAAGCCTGGTTGGGGCAGCTTCACTTTCTGCTGTCCGAATTGCTTCGTGCGGGTATTTCAAAGAAAAGGTGGGGTTGAATAATTCACTTATTCGAGCCTTGGACTTACCAGGGGTACCAACAGGTACGGTTCGTTAGGCAGATAAGAAACAGGATCAAAACTCCGGTTTGCACCTGTCACCCGATGGCCAGGCAAAAAAATAATCCCTTCCCGGTTACATCCCGGAGTGGGGATTATTTTAGGTTTATTACAGCTAAAAAAGATGTTTTAAAAAGTACTGAGGCTGAAGTATTTCAATCCCCTTAAACCCATTTATGCCTAATAGGTGATGATCGCCTGTAATAATAACATTGGCATTAGATTGTAGGGCGCATTCCAGAAAAATATTATCATCAGTATCTTCTTGGACGGCGTTAAGTTTAACACTGGGACAAACCATTTTAGTATTATCCAGTTCAATAAGTTTCGAAATTATATCATATCTTTCCTGTGCGGTGCCCAGAGGCCTAAATTTAGGTCTTAAAACTACAGTAAGATATTCCTCAACTATTTCGGAACTTACGCATACAATAATTTTGTTTGTAATCCATAGATTAATAACCTGTGACGGGGGACCTTGAGAGACCAATCCAGAAATCAGTACGTTAGTGTCAATTACAACTATCATTGATTGTTGCCTCTTTTAGATTTTCTGTATTCAGCTATTTCTTCGGCAATATTTGCTTCAGTAATGCCGGCGTCTTTAGACTGACTTCTGGCTTTTTCAACAGCCAGTTGTAAGGATAGCCGTTTGATTTCTGATTCAGCGTTTGACAATCGTAAGTATTCGTCGTATCGCATAAGGACAGATTTTGGTTCAGAATTTACCGTTATTATTACGGGCTTATCCAGGGATTCAATTATAAAAGAAAGCTTTGGTCGCACTTCATTAATTCCTATTATCTTCTCCATTAAGGTTTACCTCCTTGTTCTAATGCAGCTTAACCTTAGTGTATTAATTAACCCCTTAGGTGTCAAGTCGAGGAAACTTAGGGTCAGGCTTGAATAATTCACTTATTCAAGCCACGGACTAACCAGGAGGACGATTTTTTTGACTGGTTGAATTTGGTGCTTATATCCTTTGGTTTGAACATGTGCAAGTCAGGTAGGAACAATAATCCCATCTCCTGTTTATATGCCGGAGATGGGATTATTGTTGCGCTAGTTGCGCTGTTATTGACGGGGGTCTAATTAAGGTGATAAGTTAGGGGCCTGACCTCGGGTTTACACTAAAACCAATAATCAGGGTATTTCCGGTCGCTGGAAATATTATTGACCATTAAAGCGATTATCAAGAGGCATATGGCTCCAAGCCCGACAGGAGAAAGAACAAAGTCGAAGCTCTGCTGGGTATATACGGCCACAAACTGTAGCTCCTCCGGGAGGAGGAAGAGTATATGTAACTGTCATGGCCAGTATGGCCAAGATATATGTCCCCCGATAAGATTCCTGGGCTGGGCCATAGGCACATGGCATGGAGCATATAGTAGAACTGCCGAAACTCCGAAAGAGGGTAGAAGTAGCGGTAGTTCATAAAATACAGCCAATAGAGATCACTAATCCAATACCGGCAAAGCTACCCAGCGCAGTTAACAGTAGCGACGAAGGTGATATCCGGGATGACTGCAACACTTGCCGCCTTTCATTTTATATAGGTAATTTATGATCATGGCTGTGGTCGTTTGAACTTGGTGCGATTGTGGATTTTATAAATACCTTCCTGAAATAATGTTGAGAGACAATTTATACTAGGATATACTGTAAATATGTAAGCACCAACTTATGGGAGGTGTTAAGAGTGGAGACAGCGAGAGAAAAGGCAATAAATCTAATTAAAAGTCTACCTGGTGATATATCCCTTGAAGAAATTATCAAGCAATTAAAATCTATTGATAGTACAAATAAAGAAGTTAAATCTGTTTCAGCAGAAGCTGCAAATGATCCAGAATTAGAAAAAATGATTATGGATAGTCGAGAAGCTTATAAGAATAAAAATTCTTTTACAACGAAAAAGTTTTTACAAGAAATTTCAAATAGGTATGGTAATGAATAAGGTTAGCGTAATTTGGCCAAAACCTGTACAGGATAAACTATTTTCATATGAAAGCAGGCACTTTACTAAGGAAGTGACTATGAGATATTTAACCAGTTTGGTTTTGCAAGTTGACAATATTTTACTGAATCCTGTACTATCCAAAACCTATACTGAGCAATACGGTGTTTACCAAGGGGTTTCAAGGATTGTTGTAAATAAATTCAAGGTTTACTATGACGTCATGATGAGGATATTATTATTTTAGCAGTTAAATTTCCTGGGGAAAACTAAGGGTGTTATATTGAACAAATGTTACATATTAAAATAGTAGAAAAATAATTCCTCTACTGTTTACATTCCGTAGAGGGAATTGTTCTTGTGTTATTTGGCGCTGGCATTAAACTAGATCTCTAATTAAGTTAATAAGTTAATGGCCTTAATCCGGGGTGCACAGGTATATGCCCATGAAATGGTTCAGCTTTTTCTTTTCATAGGTGTTAAACAACTGCTGCAACTGGTCAGCTATTACCGCCAGGAGCTGGCGGTAATAGCTCTTTTCTATATGCTCAACAATTGTGATAACCGGGGAAACGTCGGGGTCAGGCTTGAATAATTCACTTATTCTCTCCTCAAAGCTCCGGATAATTTGCTTGACAACCTGGTGCTCTGATCGTCCGGACTGCAACTGAGGGGATTTTCGTGCGTTATTTGGTGCTGATATTGAGCGGGTATCTAATTAAGACTATAAGTATGCCTGTAATTTCAAGGCCGGTATCGCCATCTAGTATTAGTTTATTTCATCGTTTCTGGAAGCTTTAAATATGAATACCTTCTCAACCGTTTTAAAATAGTGTTAATTCCAGAAATATCATTGCATAAACATATGAGCAAAGTAAAATAATACCATTTAAGTGTTTATACTTATATTTTAAATGGGAGCCATTTTATTTATGGATGATGAATAACTTAACAAAGAACAAGAATGGAGCCATTTAGTATCAGGCACCTAAGTTATAACTACTGCTTCAAAATATTCTTTATTAAGTTCAGTGGTTGATTTACACAAAATGTTTTTCGATGACGTAAAGTTTAAAGGTAGAACAAACTATTCGAATGATATGCTTAAGCACTTTAATGATTAGGTGGCAACCATTTAATTTTAATAACTTCGTCTTGTAGTTGTTTAAATTCCGGGTCACCGGTTAGCAGTATGCCTTGATTTTTTATTGTCGCTGCCGCGGCAAAAGCATCAGCGTAAGCCAAGCGGAATCGAGCTTTAATGTCACCTGCTAACAAAGTATTGTGCTCATCAACAACTAAAAAGCTGACAGGCCATGATTTAATAATTTCTATGGATTTTCTAGCTAATTGCCTGCCGTAAAGACGTTGCAAACGGTAATACACTTCACCTAAATTAACCCAACTCATATAAACAACCACCTGTTTTTGTTGCGCTAATTTTAATATATTTTGTAAAATCTGCGCACCGGGTTCATCGTTTAAATATGCTAAAACTGCATAACTATCTAAAACATACCGTTCCATTTTATTTCCTTTCTTTATCTCTTTCGATCTCCCATTCTTCTTTTCGAATTTCGGCCATATGTTGGGCAGCTGTCATATTACCACTAAGCATGCCTCTTGCAGCCGTAATCGGGTCTTTGGGTATAGGTACTATTGCTATGTATCCATCAATTTCAGTAATTTTGATAGTTGAATTAGACTCTATGCCGTATTTCTTGCGAAGATCGGCAGGTATGACAATTTGCCCTTTGTGGCTTACTTTTGAGGTTTTCATATGTACACCACCTTGTACTTTACATTTTATAAAACTATTTTACCACTATATTTACATAAGTAAAACTGATCTCTAAGATTTCCTTCCAAGAAAAAGAAACAGCGGGGGCAGTCTTGAATAATTCACCGTTTTCATTACCTGCTTTATGAATAAACTTTTGAGCAAAGTAAAATGATACCACTTGTAAGTTTATACTTATATTTTTTAAAATGGGAGCCATTTTATTTATGGATGATGAAAAACTTAACAAAGAACTTAACAAAATTCTAACCCTCGAACATGGTCATCTGGGGATGTATGGGAATTATATAGAACACGAGGACAAAGAAATCCGGCGTGCGTTTAGGCGGTTTATGGAGGTTGAAGAAGAGCACATCGGGAAAATCAGCAGAATAATTCGCAACCTTGGAGGAAAACCTTCATTGATAGTTGACGGTGGAGACATAATTGGAAAATTTTTTGGTGTTACCATGAATACCGTGTCTGACACCAAAGAAATTTTAAAAATTTATAGTTTTATCGAAAAGAAATCCCATGAGGGTTATGCCAAATTTGTTTCACAGTTGGAACAGGATACCCAGGAAAGAAACCAGTTTATAGCTGAGATTGCGGCAGCAAATATGCTGGAGGCACATTTAATGCAGTTATGGCTGGAAAACAAGATGCAGACCATATAGGGTATCGTACTGGGCATCTTATCTCCTCATAAGTATTGGCGATTCTAAAACAGAAATAACTGTCTTAAAAAACTTTCCCTGTTATTCAAAAAGGCCTTCGTTAACTGATAGTGTTCTGTTTCTTCATAATCAATTGGTTTAATTGTGTCCGCCTCAAAACTGTATATAACTGCCTTTGGATATGCCATAAGTATTGGTGAATGTGTAGCAACTAAAAACTGAGCTTCCCCTGATTGTTCTAAATCGCTTATAATCCTCAAAAAAGCCATTTGCCTTTGTGGAGACAAAGCTGCTTCAGGCTCGTCCAAAATATATAATCCTTTTCCTCTAAACCTGTTAGTGAAAAGCGATAAAAATGCTTCACCGTGTGATTGTTTATGAAGTGATTTTCCCCCGTAAGATTCATAAACTTGAGGTCCAATAAACGGATCTTCAGCCAGTTTATCTATGTAATTGGCAAAATCAAAAAAAGTTTCGGCCCGTAATAGAAAACCATTATTTACTTTAGGAAACCATGACAATGTCATAATTGACTCTAGCATTAGACTACTATCAGGGTTCTCAACTATATTATATTTCCCGCCGCCTTTATTGCCAAAACCACACTTAAATGCAATTGCTTCCAGAAGTGTTGACTTTCCTGTTCCATTATCTCCGATGAAAAATATTACATTGTGATTCATGTTCAATGTTTTTAGTTGAGATAGTGCCGGGATATTAAAAGGATATTTGTTTTTCAATTTTATTTGATCCCAATCAAAAGTGATATTTTTCAAAAAAGCCAAACTCTAATTTCCCCCTATCACTCTAATCTTTACAACTTTTTAATAACAAAGCCAGTTCACTTACAGACGTCACACAGGTACAAGCCCATGAAATGGTTCAACTTTTTCTTTTCATAATTCTTAAACATCTGCTGTAACTGGTCGTCAATTTCTGCTAAGAACCGGCGATAATGGCTCTTCTCCATATGCTCAACAAATGTGAAATTGGGTTGATGTTGGGGATGTAATCGATCACCAGTACCTTTTTCCCGGCCAGTCCCTTCATTTCCTCTAATACCAGTATCCGGTAGTCCGCAGACATTTCATGCAGCACGAAAGCTGCCGATACTATATCGAAACTGTCATCTGTAAACGGGCCGGGGTTATGGGCCGCAGCCTGAACTAAATCAATCTGGCTACCGTATTTTTTTCTGGCCTGATCCAACATGCCACGGGAAATATCAACACCGGTTACTTTTGCACCCTGGGCGGCAAAAACCCCGGCCAGTGTGCCGGTACCCGTACCGATGTCAAGCAATGCAGGTGAACTGCCCGCGCTTTTTATATGACCCAGGGTGTATTTAGCCGCTTGCCGGTAGGGGTCGATAAACAACGGGCGTATAATATCAAAGTAACGGGCCACCCGGTCGAAGGTACCGGCCCATCGAGTTAAGTCCTGCTCGGACAAACGATTTCCCCCTTCTAGCGTCTCAAATTCTCTTACTAATTTTACAATCATTAGCTGTGCTTAGACTGTTTTTTTATCACTTATATTACATTTTTAAATTTGGCAGGCAATTTATACCCATTGAGCATGATATTATAAAAGTCAACCTAATTTTATGCTACAATTAGAAGGAAAAACAATGTTTTTGAACAAATATTTAATAATATGGTTTGAGTAATCAAATTTTGATTAAGTACTCTCTTGTAATTTTTTAAGTTCATTAAAGGATGTGGAATTATGTTTTTAAATAATCAAAAAGGAATAGCAATGTTTTCAGTTCTTATGATCATGACTGTAACAACTCTGCTGGGCACAGCAGTATGGTTCGCCAGTTCCCGGGAGACTTTAGCCACAGAACTTGATGAAAATCAAACCCAGGCGTATCATTTTGCAAGGTCAGGTGTGGAAGCAGCCATCGGTCTAATTGATTCTGGTAATATAAACGATTATTTAGTTACAGCCAACGATGTAAAGCAAGTGACTTTTTATGGCGATCTAGGCAGTCTTAAGGATATTGCAATAAATGATTATTCCATCAAATATACAATTACTGAACTAGAACCTGAAAGCAACTATAAAATAGAGTCCGAAGGAAGAGTCGGGGGGGAGGACGGTGTTCAGGCCTTAAGTGATCTGGCCATGAGGTATGAACTTGGAGAAGAATTTGGTGGGGGAGTGCCGGATCTTGTCGATATGACTTTGTTTTCCGAAAAAAGTATTAGTATGGTAGGCAATGCTAAAATTACAGGGGATGTAATTACAAATTCTATTGATCGCGAAAGTGTTGAACTTACGGGGAATGCAAAAATTAATGACACTCTTTCCATTGGGCCTGGAGGTATTCCGGGAAATGTTGTAAGGATAAACGAAAATGCTAAAGTCGGTACTATAGATAATTTAGTTGTTCCCAGAAATTATCCTATGCCGGAATTTCCTGTATTCCCCGAATTTTCTGGCTTTCCTCAATCTATCTCTGTCTCCGGTAACAGTAGTAAAACAATTAACCCTGATGACACTTCTTGGTATTCGAAAATAAAAACAGCTGGTAATGGCACTCTGACTATCGATGTGAGTGAAGGGGATAGGGTAATTAAAGTGGGTGAGCTAGAAGTGGGTGGTAATAATGGTGTCAAACTACAGGGGTCAGGGCGTTTAATTATATACGTGGAAGATGAGTTTACCATGAAAGGTAATAGTTCTGTAAATGCAGGCAGTAATTACAACACTGTTGTCATGTATTTTAAAGGTAATATATTAGATTTTGCCGGGAATACCGAGTTTGTAGGTTCTCTCTTTGCTAAACAGTCAAACTTTGAGATAAAAGGTAACGGAGGTGTAACCGGCCATATTATAACTGGTGGAAATAAGATTAAAGTTACTGGGAATGCTGATGCAAATACTCGTGTTCTTTACGCTCCCAACGCTTTGCTGGATATGACTGGGAACGGCATCATTCAGGGAACTGCTATAGTTTCTAATTTTACTGCAGTTGGGAATGCAGAAGTATATTATGACAATAGTATTGACCTTGAGTTTTTCCAGATGCTTGACTGGGGAGAAACCACCGGTAACAGGACATACCTAAACTAATAGTCAAAAGCAAAAAAGTGAAATGATGTGATGCTATGAATAGAATTTTCCAAAATAAAGGGTTTTCACTGGTGGAAGTTCTTGTGGCTATGACGGTACTTTCCATACTTGCTGCTACTTTTGCAACTTTTTTTGGGTGGAACATCACCAGTATTTTCGAGGCCGGAGAAAAAACTAAGGCCATTGCTAAGGCCGAAAAAAAGTTGGAAAGATTGTATTACTCCATGGATGATTACGAAACTGATGCAGAGTATGTGAGCTGTGTTAATGTGGAAACTAAGGACCCCAGCCGGAATCGCAATTTTTGTGTGGTAGAAAAGACATATATTAATGGAAATGTTGAGGGTTACAACGTGACGGTGGTGGTCTTTTACCAAAACGGGGAGCGCCATGTGTCCATTTCCGCGTTTATAGAAGCAGGGCAAGAAGGGGGATAAGTAAATAATTTGTTTATTGCTTAAAGAAAAAAAAGGAATAGGTATAATTGAATTACTGATTTCAATAGCCCTTTTGAGTTTAGTATTGGCAGTAGGGTTTTCTTTTTATTTTTTTGTTAACCAGTCATCCATAACTGCCACCGAGCAGTCGGAACTGCAATTTAATGTTCGCTTGGCCAAGGAAAAGGTGAAGGGTATTGTCCGATTCGCCGACAGTATGGAAATTTATGAGGACGGAGCCGGTGTTGAGGAGCTTTGCGGTGACGGTGATGAAGCCATTTATACAGAAAACGGTTCCGTAATATATTATGAAGACGGCACCACTACAACTTTACTGCAAGGCAATGACAATATCAATTATGAGATAACTTTTAATGTAGTGGACAAATTTTTCCTATGTTATAACATTAAAGGAGCCATGGACGGGAAAACGTTCCAGATGAGTTCTGAAATACAAATATTGAACATTAACCATGATGATGAAATTATTAAAGATTTTGGGGATTCATCCACTACTGGCACGGCCATCGTTTTTCAAATTACTGAATCGACTATATGATCAAAACGTTCATCTAGTGAAACAAAGAGATATTAGCTTTAACGAGGAGAACCATTGAAGCAACAGGCGTTATATATCACAATATAGTAGTTGTCGTTTGTGAACATGGCTAGGGAGTGCGTATAGGGCATCTATATAAATAAATGCCCCTAAAGTATGTCTTGATATTTTTGCCTGCCATATAAAACGCGCATAATAACTACCCACTTTTTAAACTCATCTACCAAATAAAAAGCAATGTAGTTATCTATGATAAGCATGCATAGCCCTTATTTTTTACCGGAAAAGGGATAATCCTTTAATCTCATGATTCTTGTTTCTATTCTTTCCATCAAATTATTTGCTGCTTGTTCAGCACATAATTCACCAGAAATATAACTGAAAATCTGATCTAAATCATCACGTGCCATCAAGCTAAATTTTAAGCCGTACTTATTTTTTGGCATGTTTCTTTCTCAATTCTTCAAAAACCTTATCTGCGTCTAATAGTGGCTCACCACTTTCAACCTGGGCCTCGGCTTCCGCAAGCTTCTTATAAAGATCTACCCGGGCTATATCTCGCTGATATGTCTCCATACTCATGACAACTAAGTCACCGTAGCCATTTTTGGTTATAAAAACTGGTTCTTTTGTCTTATGGCAAAGTTCAGAAATCTCTGCAGTATTTCTTAAATCCTTAATAGGGCGAATTTGGGGCATAAATACATCTCCCTTACTCATAATTATGCCTAAATTATAGCATAATTATGAGCACCTTTTCTAGGCGAAAAATCTCTGAGTATTGGCCACCAAAACTCACCCATTTCTTGACACTCGTATAGTAAATTTGTATAATTGTTATGCAAAACTGTCCATGTTCGTCAACTTTCGCCAATTAACGGAGCCTTTCCGTCCCCCAGTAGGGGAGAAAGGCTTTTTCATTATCGTTTTATTACGGGGGGATAAATTTTGACCGGCAGTGAAATCAGGGAAAAGTTTTTGCAATTTTTTGAGCAAAAAGAACACCAGAGATTACCCAGTGCCTCGTTGATACCTGAAAATGACCCTAGTATTTTGTGGACGGCAGCAGGCATGGTACCCTTTAAGCCCTTTTTCACCGGGGCCGCAAAGCCTGTATATAAAAGGGCCACTACCTGCCAGAAGTGCCTGCGCACACCGGATATTGAGGAAGTGGGCAAGACCGCCAGGCACCATACCTTTTTTGAAATGCTGGGCAACTTTTCCTTTGGTGATTACTTCAAAGAAGAAGCTATTTCGTGGGCTTGGGAGTTTGTCACCGAACACCTGGGCATGCCCGCGGACAAGCTCTGGATAAGCATATACCTAAACGATGACGAAGCCTTTGAAATCTGGCATAAAAAAGTGGGTATCCCGGAAGACCGTATTGTTCGCATGGGTAAAGAAGAAAACTTCTGGGAAATTGGTGTGGGTCCCTGTGGCCCGTGTTCCGAATTATACATAGACTTGGGTGAAGAACGGGGATGCGGCTCAGATGATTGTGCACCCGGATGTGACTGCGACCGTTTTCTGGAAATTTGGAATCTTGTTTTTATACAGTACTTTAAGGATGAACAGGGGGAATACAGCCCGCTCACCAACAAGGGCATTGACACCGGTATGGGCCTGGAGAGGGTAGCCTCGGTATTGCAGAAGGTGCCCACCAATTTTGACACGGATCTTTTGCGCGAAATAATGGACCATACGGCGGGGCTTATCGGTGTTAAATACGGTGCCGGTCCTCAGGCCGATATGGCTTTAAAGGTCATTGCCGACCATACACGGGCCATTACCTTTGCCATTTCTGACGGGGCACTTCCATCCAACGAAGGACGGGGGTATGTAGTTCGGCGCCTCTTACGCCGGGCTGTACGGTTTGGCCGGCTTCTCGGTAAAGAAGAACCTTTCTTATTTGATGTTGCCACCGCGGTGATAAGGCAAATGCAAGATGCCTATCCGGAGCTGTTGAAGAGCAAGGATAATGTAACCCGGATTGTGCAAACCGAAGAAAAACGTTTTGGTGAAACCCTTGTACAGGGTTCTGAGATTCTCAATAAGCTTATTAATGAGGCCAAGCAGGCCGGCAAAGATACTATTGACGGCAATGATGTATTTAAATTGTATGATACTTATGGTTTCCCCGTGGAACTTACCCGGGAAATTGCCGAAGAGCAAGGTTTAAAAATAGATGAAGATGCGTTTAAAGCTTACCTGGAGGAACAGCGCCAAAGGGCCAGAAATGCGCGTCAAGAAACTGAATATTTATCCCAAAAAGATGCCCTATTCAGTGCTATCCGAGATGATATCGGAGAAACTAGCTTTGTAGGGTACCGATCTTTATCGGCCCAGGCCAAGGTGCTCTGTATAGTTAACGGTGACGAGCGCGTAGAAAGTGCCGGTGCTGGGGAAGAAGTATTTGTGATCTTGGATACCACGCCTTGCTACGCGGAGTCAGGCGGCCAGGTGGCTGATAAGGGTAAAATCTACGCACCTGGTTTGGAAGTTGAGATCAAAGAGGTGCTCAGGCCGGTGGAAGGGCTGAATGTGCACCTTTGCTCTATTTCCAATGGTACATTAAATATAAATGACTCTGTGCAGGTGGAAGTGGAAGCTAACCGCAGAAAAAACATAGCCCGAAACCATTCTGCCACTCACCTGCTGCATAAAGCACTAAAGGAAGTTTTAGGTGACCACGCCAACCAGGCAGGTTCCCTTGTGGAGCCGGACAGGTTGCGATTTGACTTTACTCATTTTTCCGCTCTCAGCCAGGAGGAAATTGTTCAAATCGAGAAAATAGTTAACCAGGCTATAATGGCTGATCTACCTGTAGAAACCTTTGAAACGTCAATGGATGAGGCAAAATCCCTGGGTGCTGCCGCCCTTTTCGGTGAAAAGTACGGTGACCGGGTACGGGTAATCAAAATGGGCGAATTTAGTATTGAACTATGTGGTGGAACCCACCTTAATTCTACCTCCCAAATTGGCATGTTTAAATTGCAGAGTGAAGGTAGTGTAGGTTCCGGCATCCGTAGAATAGAAGCTGTTACCGGAGAAGGAGCGCTGCGGCATGCGGAGTCCAGGGAGCAGCAGCTGGCCGGCATCGCGGCAATTTTGAAAACTTCCCCGTCTGAACTGGTATCCCGGGTTGGAATACTGGTAAAGGAGCACAGAGAGCTGGAGAGGGAATTGGAATCTTTGCGAGCCAGGCTGGCCAAGTTCGAAGTGGAAAGTCTTTTAAATAATAGCGTGGATGTGGAAGGTGTAAAAGTGTTGGCCGAACAGGCAAATGCCGGTGATATGGACAGCCTGCGGGCGATGGTTGATCTTTTGCGCGACAAAATGGGATCAGGGGTAATTGTCCTGGGGACCAGTTCTGATCAGCATAAGGTTAACCTTGTGGCCGGTGTGAGCAAGGACCTTACCGGCAAGGGATTACATGCAGGGAAGATAATCAAGGAAATTGCCTCTGTGGTAGGAGGCGGCGGGGGCGGGCGCCCGGATATGGCCCAAGCTGGTGGCAAAGACCCCTCTCGCCTGCAGGAAGCACTGGACAAAGTTTCTGCGGTGGTAAAACAACAATTGGGATAATTTTGTGTTCTCCTCTGGTATTTCATGGTATTTTCGGGTATAATAACGTTTGAATGAATGGGGTAATACCTGTGGGGAGGTCGAATATGATGACCCATGATTTCTCTGATAAAACAGTAATGTTTAAGGTGCAGGCGGAGGAAGTTAACGAAGCACGTGATATTTTGTTAACTGTTTATGAGGCATTAAGAGAAAAGGGCTATAACCCTATTAACCAATTGGTAGGGTATCTCATTTCCGGAGATCCGGCATACATTACAGGGTATAACAATGCCAGGAGTATGATTCGGCGGTTGGAAAGAGATGAGTTACTGGAGGAACTGGTCAAGTTTTACCTCGAACATAACAAAAAATAATGACAACCCGCCCCAAGGGCGGGTCTTTTTTCAACAGGCAAAAATATCAAGCATAAAGATTTCCAGCGGCAATAGCTTTGGGGAAAGGAATATCAAATTGGAATACCGCAAGCTGGGTAACACTAAAATTTTAGTTTCCCGCCTATGTTTCGGCAGTCTCACCTTAAGTCCTCTGCAGGCTGCCCTCCCTGTCAAAGAGGGTAAGGCGGTAATACACTCGGCACTGGAACAGGGCGTAAACTTTATTGATACCGCGCAAATATATAATAACTATCAATATATTAAGGAGACCATCAAAGAAAATTTTAGAGATACAGTTGTGGCGTCTAAATCTTACGATTATACCCGTGCAGGTGTGCAAAAAAGTGTGGAAAAGGCGCTGCGCGGCATAGGACGCGATTACATTGATATTTTTCTACTTCACGAACAAGAATCAGCATTGACTATTAAGGGACACTGGGAAGCTGTAGAGGGTTTAATTGCTGCCCGTCAAAAAGGCTATGTACGGGCCATTGGAATATCCACTCATCATATCCAGGGTGTTAGAGCAGCAGCACTGACACCGGAATTTGATATTATTCACCCTATCATTAATAAATCAGGTATAGGTATCCAGGATGGTTCTGTGGCGGAAATGACAGATGCTATATTCTTTGCCCGTTCAGCCGGAAAAGGTCTCTACGGTATGAAGGCTTTGGGCGGAGGTAACCTCATTGCTGAAAGAAATGAAGCATTAAGGTATATCTTAGGTATTCAAGAACTGGCCTCAGTAGCTGTTGGTATGCAAACAACAGATGAGGTAAACTTTAATATAAATTTCTTTCAAGGTAAGGCCGTACCGGAATCAATTCAAAAAAGAATTGCGCAGTATAACCGGTGCCTACATATAGAAGATTGGTGTCAGGCCTGCGGCTTGTGTTTGGAAAAATGTTCCGCCGGGGCTCTGTCTATTGTATCCGGCAAAGCTACTGTTAACCCAAACCTGTGTCGTTTGTGCGGGTACTGCAGTACCGCGTGCCCCGAGTTTTGCATTAAAATAATATAGAGTGTTAAAGCGAGGTAAATTGGATTTGCGCATAATGGGACTGGATGTGGGGGATAAAACTATAGGTATAGCCATTAGCGATGCGCTGGGTCTCACTGCCCAGGGAGTGGAAGTAATCCGCCGCACCGGTGGTTTTGCTCAGGATTTAAAAAGGCTGAAAGAGTTGGTGCGGGAACAAGAGGTAACCAAAATCGTGGTTGGACTGCCCCGCAATATGAATGGCACTATCGGCCCGCAGGGCGAAAAAGTAATGGAATTCATAAATGAAATAGAAGAAGGGCTGGGATTGCCGGTGGAAACTTGGGATGAAAGGCTGACCACTGTGCAAGCTGAAAGGCTTTTGATCAGTGCCGATATGAGCAGGGCCAAACGCCGTAAAGTTATTGATAAGATGGCTGCTTCCCTCATTTTACAAGGGTTTTTGGATAGCAGACCACACAGTTTATAGTAATTATAAAGAAGACTTGGTTCAGGTGGGGCTTTGACCCATCTGAACCTTAGTCGCACTTATTTCGAGCCTACAGCCTGTTAATCCCATTAGTTGGGGACATTCCTGTCCCCAGAGAAATACCCAGGCTTCAAGCAGGTGTGTCCCCTTTCCTTATGCGAGGGCGGGGTCTTACAGGCTGTGCGAAGATAGCGTTCCTTGACACTGGCTACATGAATCATATAGAATAAACCCTAACTTTTTGGAAGAAAGAGGTGTCCACATTGCCTAAAAACGGTCATGAGGAACATGGGCCGGAAATGATTACTTTATTGGATGAGGAAGGCCAGGAACATAATTTTGAGCTTATCAATATTATGGAAGTGGACCAAAATGAGTATGCTGTTCTTCTTCCCCCTGAGGATGATGCCACCGAGGCCATAGTATTAAAGCGGGGTGAGGATGAGGAAGGGAACGAAATTTTGGTTGATATTGAAGATGAGGAAGAGTGGGAGAAGGTTGCGGCGGCATGGGAAGAATTTATGGCCAATGCTGAATTTGAAGAAGAGGAATAAACGACTTTCCAAGCTGGTTACGATTATCTTATCGCAACCGGCTTTTTTGGCTACAAAGTGAAACATTTTCGTTCCATAAATGGTCTAAATATGTATTAGACAGTTTTTTTCAATCATTTCCAGGATATAAGGGGGAGAAAAATGTCTCGTAAGGCAGCAGTAGTTGTCACGATATTAATCATAGGATTACTGTTAACAGTTGCTGCTTCTGCCGGGGCCTCTTTGCTGCCTTTTTCCAACGACCGGGTAATGCCCAATGTTCATGCGGGAAACCTTGATTTAGGAGGCATGAGCAGAGAACAGGGCGTCTTAAAGCTGTTGGAATTTGAAGACCAACTAAAGGAAAAAAGCGTAACTTTGACGGTTCAAAATACCAGCCGTAAACTGCCTCTCAAATCCGTTGATGTTGATATCAATGAGCAAACCGTGATGGACCGTGCCTTGCAAGTGGGACACATCGGACCTATCTGGCAGCGATGGAATGAAAGGGTGCGTGTTCGCAATGAGAATATACGCATTCCTTTGACCGTTAATTTGGACCGAAAAAAATTAAAGGTTAAAGTAAATAATCTTTTGGCTGATATTGTCAGGCCACCGGTGGATGCCAGCTTTCGTATTACACAGGACGATAAAATTGAGATTATCCCGGGACAAAAAGGTCACCAGATGGAGCATGAAGCCCTGTATGACAAGTTGCTTAGGCTCATTGCGCAAGGCGCTGAGCCTTATGCGGTAGATGTTGCCCTGGTAGATATTGACCCTACCCACACTGTAGAAAGCATTAAATCAATGGGGCTAAAGGGCCTTTTATCCTCATATAGAACTAATTTCAACCCTAATCAAGTGGGAAGAACATACAATGTTCGTGTTGCGGCTGCGGCCTTGGATGGGCTAATGGTATCACCGGGCGAGGAAGTCTCTTTTAATAAAGTAGTGGGACCCCGCAGCACAGAGGCAGGCTATAAAAACGCAAAAATTATTTTAAATAACGAATTTGTCGATGGATTGGGCGGGGGGGTTTGCCAGGTTTCCTCTACCCTTTATAATGCAGTTCTTTTGGCTAACCTGGAAGTAACAGAACGAGACAACCATTCTCTGCCGGTGGGATATGTCCATGTGGGAAGGGACGCTACAGTTGCTTTTAATTATTTGGATTTCCGTTTTAAAAACAATCAGGATAGTTATGTCCTAATTAAATCTACGGCAGACAATAACTCATTAACTTTTAAAATTTACGGAAATACCGACAACAAGAAAGATGTAACAATAAACTCGTGGGTAGTACGCGTCTTAGAGCCGGAAGTGATTTATGAAAAAGACCCCAATTTAGCCAAGGGTGAACAAATAATCAAGCAGGAAGGAATACGTGGGTACAAAGCTGCAGGTGAGCTGATAATTAGCCAAAACGGTGAGCAAACGCATAAGCCCCTACCCGAAAGCCTGTATCGTGCTCGGAATGAAATAATAGCTGTTGGAACTAAGGAGATAGACACTACCATTAAATTACCCGCCGAAAGGGATAATGGAGAACAAACTCAAGGCAATGGCGAAACGATATCACCGGTGGAACCACTCCCTGAAGAAGAGCAGGGTCAAGAGCAAGCGTCCGATAATACCGAGGAACTCCCTTCTGAAGAAGACTCGGCAGAAGTTGGCACAGATCGGAACCATGATGATAACAATGCAACAGAGGACGTTGCGGGAGAATCCCCTTCTGGAGAAAAAGGACAGGATGATGAACAGGCGCAAGACAATACCGAGGAACCACCTCCTGCTGAAGAAGTATCAACAGGAAGTGGCACAGGCCTGGAAAGCACTGGTGACAATGTAACAGAGGCTGAAGAACAAATTAAAGAAGATGAGGATTTCCCGGAAGACGCACCGGAGGAGCACAGCAATATGGAGCAGCCCCTTTAAGGGGCTGTTCGTCTTTTTTTCCGTCTAGTTGTCTGCTATAATAATATAGAAGTAAAAGGTATAATTATTGGGATTTGTGGGGACATTATGGGATTCTACACATTTGGCAAAAACCAAAAGAGAAATGAAGGTATGGGCCGAGTAAAACTTTTTTTTCCGGTCTTTTGTATGGCTGCCTTAATTTTTTCTGGCATACTGTACTTTTCAAATGCCCTTTCGCCGGCAAAGCCCGGGGCTGAGGAAAAGGTTATGGTAAACATTCCAAAGGGTGCCAACAGTCATCAAATAGCTGATCTTTTAAAACAAGAGGGGTTAGTCAAAAACGCCAATGCCTTTGTTTATTATCTGCGCTTTACCGGGCAGGACAGCCTGTTAAAATCAGGTAATTACTCTTTAAGTCCGTCCCGGGCCATTCCGGAGATAGTTGATTTACTGGTGCAGGGAAACAGCGATACTATAATTTTTACCGTACCGGAAGGATACACTGTTGAACAAATAAGCAGCTTGTTGCAGGAAAAGGGCCTTATTGAAAGTGATCGCTTTGACCGGCTTATTGCAGAAGGAAATTTTTCTTATCCCTTTATTGATCGATTAGAAGACCTTTCCGAGGTTTCGTGCCGTTTGGAGGGTTACCTTTTTCCGGATACATATCATGTAGGGAGAAATATCACTGAAAAAAAGATAATAAACATTATGCTAAAAAGGTTTTGGGATGAAATGCAGCATTTACAGTTTTCGGAGAAAGCAGCAGTAATGGGGCTTTCTTTGCAGGAAGCCATTACCATTGCGTCCATGGTGGAAAAGGAAGCAAAAGTAGATGAAGAACGCCCGGTTATTGCCGGAATTATATTGAACAGGTTGGAGCGGGGAATGCTGCTACAGATAGATGCCACTGTGCAGTATGTACTGCAAGGCCACCGGTCAACAATATATTATGAAGACCTTGAAGTTGAGTCTCCGTACAACACCTACCAGGTTTCCGGACTTCCTCCTGGACCCATCGGGGCACCGGGAAGGAAATCGCTCCAGGCTGTACTTGAGCCCAAAGATACTGATTACTTATATTACGTAGCTAAGCCGGACGGAAGTCACGCCTTTGCCAAAACACTACAGGGGCATAATGCCAATATCAGCAAATACCAGTAGGTGATCTTATTGCATAAACCAGAATTATTATCGCCGGCAGGAAATATGGAAAAATTGGAAGTGGCTGTTGCTTATGGAGCTGATGCTGTTTACCTGGGAGGTAGCCGCTTTGGCCTGAGGACCGCAGCTGCCAGTTTTGATGTGGAAAAGCTGCAAAGGGCTGTATCCTTTGCTCATGCGCGGGGCGTCAGGGTTTACGTTACGGTAAATATTTTTGCTCACAACCGTGATATTGCAGCTCTGCCCGGCTATTTGAAAGAACTTCAGCAGTTAGAGGTTGACGCTGTGATCGCTTCCGATCCGGGTGTTATCGAACTTGCTGCTCAAGCTGCGCCCGGTTTACCTGTCCATTTAAGTACCCAGGCTAATACTACCAACTGGATGAGCGCCCGCTTCTGGGAACAAAGGGGTATCAAGCGTATTGTGCTGGCCAGGGAACTTTCCCTTGATGAGTTAAGAGAGATTAGGAGTAAGGTTGGCCTGGAATTGGAAGTTTTCGTGCATGGTGCTATGTGTATATCATATTCAGGGCGCTGTCTTTTAAGTAACTACATGACCGGGAGAGACGCCAATTGGGGAGATTGCGCCCAGGCCTGCCGATGGAAATATGCCCTCATGGAAGAGAAACGACCGGGTGAATATTTCCCTTTTGGTGAGGATGAGCGGGGAAGTTTTATCATGAGTTCAAAGGACTTGTGCCTGCTGGAACGCATCCCCAATTTACTTGCAGCCGGAATTAGTAGTTTTAAAATTGAAGGCAGGGTAAAAAGCATTCACTACGTGGCAACTATCACCAAGATCTATCGCCAGGCAATTGACGCTTATTGGGCAGATCCGAACAATTATCACGTGCATCCGGAATGGATTGAAGAAATCGGCAAAGTAAGCAATAGGGAATATATAACGGGTTTTATAGACGGCCCGCCCGGGAAAAGCGGGTTTATTCCGGTAGTAGGGATTTACAAAAGGCCTTATACATTTGTAGGTGTGGTAACAGGCTACGACCATACAAAAAACGCCGTAAAAGTTGAACAAAGAAATCATTTCTCACGAGGAGAGTCCCTGGAGGTGATGCCTCCCAGTGGAAAAGAATTTATATTCCGTGTGCACCAAATGTACGACGAGGACGATAATGCAATGGACAGGGCGCCTCATCCCCGGCAGACTGTTTACTTGCCTGGGTTGCCCCAACTTCCCCCTTATACAATGCTGCGGCGAGCTGAGGGATCCTAAAAGATAATCAAAAAAAGTATAAAACCGCTTTCCACGGGTCAACCTCATAGTAGGGAAAACCTGGGGGGAGTGGTTTTTTTATGCAAACACAAAGAGAAGCCCGGATGATAATAGCTTTTTGTGCTATCATCATTTGCTTATTAAGCCTAGTAGCTCGATTAGGGTATATTCAATTGGAACAAAGTGACAAATTGACACGGATGGCCTTGGCCAGAGACACCAAAACAGTAGGCTTGGAGCAATATCCAAGGGGGGAGATTTTAGACAAGGACGGCAATTCTTTGACCGGTTCCTATAAGACTAATCGTATAGTAATTTACCCCTCTGCCGTTGTAGACAAAAACAAGAGTGCCCAAAACCTAGCACGAGTATTAGGTGTTGAACCTTCTGATATAAGGCCATTCCTTCAGGACAAGCCCTCTTACTTACCCTTCGATGTGACGTCCGGTCAAGCTGAACTAATCAGGAACAATACCGGAAGCGGTGTTGCCGTATTGCCTGTTAAACACCGGTATGGGCCGGACCCTGTGGCGGTACACATCACCGGGCACTTGGGTAAAATACAGTCTCGCGCAAACCTGGAGAGCCTGGAGGGCACAGGGGACAAGGAATACGGTTATGATGACTGGGTTGGGGTTATGGGGCTGGAAAGGTACTATGAACACCTCCTTAAAGGTGAATTCCCTGTTCAGCGCGCCTCTGTGATCATGGATGCACAGCAAAGGATAATATCCAAAGAGATAAGGCTGGAAAACAGTGTCAATGTCGACCCGGAGCGTTATAACGTTATTACCACCATTGACTTAGATGTGCAGCAAGTCGTAGAAAGGGTACTCGACCGCAGCGTTAAAAAGGGCGCTGTGGTGGTTATGCAGCCCAACACAGGTGATATTATCGCCAGTGCCAGCCGGCCGGATTTTAATCCAGCTCCTGCCAAAATTCCTGTGGATGAAATTACCAAGGGTGTCTTTGTTAATCGTGCTACCGCTCTTTTTCAGCCTGGTTCTATTTTCAAGCTTGTGCTGGCATGTGCAGCACTGGAGGAGGGGGTTGCTGATCCGGGTACAACATTCTATTGTCGGGGAGCACAGGACAGCCCTATTCGGTGCTGGCATTCCCCCGGGCACGGTGAGATAAATCTTTTTGATGCTGTAGTGAATTCGTGTAACCCCGCGTTTGTGCAATTGGGACAAGAATTGGGAGCAGAAAGAATTATCAGTTATGCAGAGAAGCTTGGCCTTTCTGCAACAGACACAACAGGTCTGCCGGAAGAACCGAACACCAGGCAGAATCTTCAGGCTATTGCAGAGCCTTACAACCTTGCTAACAGTTCCATAGGTCAGGGACCGGTACTGGCAACGCCTGTTCAGATTACGGCCATGATGAACACCATTGCTTCCGGCGATGTATATTACGCCCCCCGAATTGTGGGTGAATTAGACTCCCTGCAAGGAAATGATTTACAATTTCCCGTCGCCGCCGGAATTAGAGTGTTGTCGCCTAGCACTGCAGGTACTCTTCAAAAGATGTTGGAAGGGGTAACCAGTAACGGTGTAGGAAGTGCTGCTTTTGTTGATATCCACGGTAGCGCGGGCAAAACCGGCTCGGCCCAAGTACAGTCTCAGTCAGGAGATTCTATAAATGCCTGGTTCTCAGGATATGTTCCTGTGGCGCAACCTCGCTACGTGATTACGGTTTTGGTACAAAACGGTGCCAGTGGCGGAGAAACGGCTGCCCCCGTATTTAAAGAAATCGCCCGGGGGTTGATGCAGCTGGATCATTGACAACCCCGGTATATGGGAACTGATTTAGCGAGCTTTTATTAAGAAAATAGGAGCACGCCCATGAAATTTCTGCATATTATAAATATCAGAGTCTGTAGCCTCCTTAAAATAATGAATTTAGTGCTTGCCGTGAGACAACCCCACGGGTTATAATAAGTTGGCAGTTTTGATAGATATTGAGGAAATAGTACTTAGGAGGCAAAAATGAGTAGTAATTTCAAACGCCTACCACTGTGGATAAATGTCAGTGAAAATGAATGGAACAATTGGAAGTGGCAAGTTAGAAATCGTATCACGAGTGTTGATAGATTGCGCCAGGTAGTTAATTTGACTGATCAAGAAGCCCAAGATATCTCAGAGTGCTTGAATAAGTTTCGGATGGCCATTACCCCGTATTATGCCAGTCTAATGAGTAAAGATGACCGCACGTGTCCTATTAGGAAACAGGCGGTTCCCGATCCCCGCGAAATGCATATGTCCTGCGCGGATATGGATGATCCGCTGCACGAAGATGTGGATTCTCCGGTGCCTGGCATTACGCATCGGTACCCCGACAGGGTACTCCTTCTGGTCACCGATCGGTGCTCGATGTATTGCCGGCATTGTACCCGCAGAAGGATGGCAGGTACTAAAGACCAGTCTCTACCACTTGCTCAGGTGGAAAAAGCAATTAAATACATTAAGAAGAATACAGTGATCAGAGATGTCTTAATTTCCGGCGGTGACCCGCTTTCATTAAATGACGACAAACTTGAACATATTATCAGCCAGTTAAGGGCCATTCCGCATGTGGAAATTATCCGTATTGGTTCTCGTATGCCTGTGGTTCTTCCCCAAAGGATAACCCCTGAATTGTGTGAAATGCTGAAAAAATACCATCCGGTCTGGCTTAACACACATTTCAACCACCCTAAAGAACTTACTAAAGAAAGTATAGCCGCCTGTAACAGGCTGGCCAATGCAGGAATTCCCCTGGGGAACCAATCTGTACTTTTAAAGGGCGTCAATGACTGTATTTACAAAATGAAATCTCTTTTACACCAACTGGTTAGAATGCGAATAAGACCTTATTACCTGTACCAGTGCGACTTGTCTCAAGGGATTGAGCACTTCCGAACAGCAGTCAATAAAGGTGTGGAGATAATTGAAGGACTGAGAGGACATACCAGCGGATTTGCAGTTCCAACTTTTGTGGTTGACGCACCCGGTGGCGGCGGTAAAATTCCTGTGGCACCACAATACTTAATGTCTCAGTCTGACCAAAAAGTTATCTTGAGGAATTTTGAAGGGAACATGTATACCTATACAGAGCCGGAAAGCAAAAACAGTGAATGTGGTTCGTGTGACTTTTGTACTGAACATGTGCCGGGAAAAACAGTGGACGGACCCGCAAAGATGCTGACAGCGGAAGCACTGGATGAGACTGGAAAAGATAAAGCAGCAACAGGCTAACAGAAATTCACTACCGGTTAAGTGTTACCCCAATATAGCTGCATTAGATTGACTACTTAGTAAAAGTGATGTAGGATAAAAGCATATGTTTAGCTATTTTGAGGAATTGATGTAGCCGGGAGTGTAAAAAATGATAGTTAAAGGGGATCAAATCCGCGGTTTGCGGGAGGAGAGAGGATATACTTTACAGGAGATGGCTAAAAAAGCCAACTTATCCCTTTCCTATCTCAGTGAAATTGAACGTGGCTCTAAGCGCCCTTCATTGAAGACCATAGAGAAATTGGCCGGTGCCCTAAACGTAGCCAAAACTCAGCTTGTGGAAGGGGATATCACTGATAAAGGTCTTTCTCTTGGTGATAGGATAAGAATGATGCGGGTGGACAAAGATTTATCCCTGCAGGATTTGGGTCAAAAGGCCGGTGTATCCCCGTCTTATCTCAGCGAAATTGAGCGGGGCACGGTATACCCGGCACTAAATACATTGAAGCGTATAGGAGAAGCCTTGAGCGTCTCAGCTTCCATCCTGATAGCACGGGAGGGATCTCTGGGAGAAAAGCTAAAGGCACTCCGGGAAGAATACGGCCTCACCCAGGCACAGCTGGCGAAGGCTTCTGAAGTGACGGCAGGCTTAATCGGGCAGATTGAGCAGGGAAAAGTTCAGCCCTCTTTGAAGACCCTGGAAAAGATTGCGGAGGTCATGGGCGTATCCCCGTGTTACTTTATTATGGAGCCCTGTTCAGTGGATCAAATGTTGAGCATGATGAACCCCGATTTAAGGGAGCTTTTGATGCATCCCAATGTACAGTCCGTACTGGGGTTAATATCTAATTTAAATGAGAAAGAGTTGCAGTTTATATTGAACTTTATCAGGTTATTTAAACAATCTGATTTATAATGGTTAGATTAATCAAACAGATCTCAAATGGTATTGCGTTTGGGGTCTGTTTTTTGTATAATCTAGCTAATCGTAATATTAAAATATTAGCAAGAAGGGGTTTCAATGCCGGCAATTATTATTGAAAAGCTTTGTGTTGGCTGCGGACAGTGTGTCAATGCATGCCCCAACGGAGCTATTTCCATTACCGTAAAGCGTGCAGTAGTGGATCCCCTAAAATGTGACGACTGTGAGGACTGTGTCTTTACATGTATTAACGGGGCCATAGCCGCAGGAGAATGAATACCAGTGATGGAGGGATGAATAGGATATGCCTGTCTATGATTATCAATGCAAACAATGCGGTCAGCGTTTTTCCCAAATGGTGAGCATGGAGAACAGAAAAAATGTATCCTGCCCTGAATGTAAATCAAAGGAAGTAAAACAGCTGATTACCGGTTGTGCAATCAATACGGGCGGCTGCGGTAGCCCGTCAGTACCTGCCGGCGGAGGCTGAGGAATATAAATTCTACGGAGCGGTTGCTCCAACGTTAAATATCAAAACTTTTTGCCGGCCAGACGTTTGAATCATAAGGAGGAATAAAAAAATGGCAATGGAATTTACAGAGCAAAATTTTGATGCTGAAGTATTGGAGACTGACGTACCGGTCCTGGTTGATTTTTGGGCACCATGGTGTGGGCCGTGTAAAATGATGGGTCCCGTGATAGAAGAATTAGCCCAGGAGTTTGAGGGCAGGGCCAAGGTTGGTAAAGTTAATGTGGACGACAATAAGGCTTTGGCAGAGCGTTTTGGTGTAATGAGTATTCCCACTTTGATAATATTTAAGAATGGCCAGTCAGTAGGCCAAATGGTCGGAGCAGCAGCTAAAAACCTGCTGTCTAAAAAGTTGGAACAACTTATATAAGATATAAAAAGCCCGCTTTTAAGCGGGCTTTTTATATCTTATGTGACCTTGCTAATGAACCAGTCTCTCCAATTCTTCTTTGTCAAAACCCACTACCGTTTTATCCCCCACCACTATGGTGGGAACTGCCATCCTGCCAGTCTTTTGCATCATTTCATTCCTTGCATCTTCATCCGTTGCTACATCGTGCTCCGCAAAATCTACACCCTTTTGTGAAAGAAACTCTTTCACAGTACGACAATGTGGTCATGTGGAAGTGGTATAGACAGTAATTTCCTGATCCACAATTGTTTCCCCCTTAAAAAGTATTTTAATATATTGTCAAATTATTTTCTGTTATAATTGATTCATTTATTCCATTGAGTTCAATTAAAACAGGCATAAAATAAAAACCTATGAAGGAATATTCTTATGGACGGGAAATAAAGGTTATTAGTTGCACATTATCAAAATAGGAGTTTAAACATGCAAACAACAGGTATAATCATGGCCGGAGGGAAAAACTCCCGCATGGGTAGAGATAAAGCTTGTCTGCATGTAGGGACGGAAACCATCCTGGAAAATACAGTAAACCAATTAACAAAAGTTGTGGATAATATTTTGGTTATCAGTAACCGCCCGCAGTCTTTATCCGGCTCGGGGCTTCATATTGTCCCTGATATTTTTCCGGGCTGTGGCCCTCTAGGCGGCATTCATGCAGGGCTTGTTCATTCCACCACAGATGTTAATTTAGTGGTTGCTTGTGATATGCCTTTTCTGCACGAAAAGATGCTCAAGTACCTCGTGGAGCATGGCGCGCGATACGATGTGGTGATACCCAGGCTGGGAAATTATTTAGAACCCCTAACTGCCTGTTATCACAAATCTTGCCTGCAGGTGATTGAAAGCCATATCAGTGAGCGCAGGTTGAAAATAACCTCCTTCTTTCCTGAAGTAGATGTATTATACGTGGAGCGTAAAAAACTGACTGAACTTGCAGGCACCGACTATAGTTTTTTTAATGTAAATACACCGGAGGATCTTGAGCAGGCAAGGGATATAAAGAAAAGATTAGGGTTGCCCGCTAAAGGCTGACATTATATAATACCTTCGAACGCTACCTTTAAGGGGGATCTTTCTGAAATTGTACAGCTTACTTTACCCTGACATGTTTATATCTTCCCTCTTTCACCTCGAGCCCCAAATATTACTGCAAAGAGGTATTAAGCATATTTTGTTTGATCTGGACAATACCATTGTTCCACGAGACAAGCCAAATATCGAGCAGGCAGTTGAAGACTGGCTTAAAAAATTATGCAATTTGGGCTTTTCAATAGCTATTGTGTCAAATAACGGCCCGGAAAGAGTGAACTCCCTGGCCGGCCCTTTACATATTCCTACCGTCACTAGAGCGGTAAAGCCCATGAAAAGGGCATTTAAGAACGGTCTGACCCTTCTTGATGGTAAACCTGAAAATACAGCCATCCTGGGGGACCAAATATTTACCGATATCCTAGGCGGAAATCGCCTTGGCCTTTTTACCATTCTGGTAGTACCCCTGGAAGGTAAGGAATTTTGGGCAACCAGCCTTTTAAATCGGCGTTTGGAAAAAATGGTTGTGAAGAAAATTGAACGAAGAACTGCTGGAAAAGCCGGCTGTTTTTTACTCAAGTGAGTAGTTATGAAATCTATTTTATTAAAAACGGAGTGAAAGTATGACCTGCCAATACATAGGACCGCAAACAAAGGTTTGCGCACTTTTTGGTCACCCAGTAAAGCATTCCTTCTCACCTCCAATGCATAATGCCGCTTTTAAGCACCTGGGTTTAAATTTTATCTATGCAGCTTTTGATATTGCCCCTAAAAACCTGGAAGCAGCCCTGGATGCGGTGCGCATATTGGATTTAGCCGGGGTTAACTTAACTATCCCCCACAAAGAAAATGTGGTGAAGTATTTGGACTCTCTTCATCGGTCAGCAGAATTATCCGGTGCTGTAAACACTGTTACCAACAATAAAGGACTGTTAACCGGCTACAATACAGATGGTCCCGGTTTCATACACTCCCTGTGGCAGGACTGCTCCATGGATACCACCGGAAAAGTGGCCATGTTGGTAGGCGCAGGCGGTGCGGCTAGGGCCGTGGGCATGGAGTTAGCGTTGAGCGGAGTGTCAGAACTGGGTATTTTCAACCGTAGGGCCCAGCGAGCAATTTCACTGGCGAAAAGCATAGAACAGTCCACAGGTGTTAAAACAACTGTTCTTCCCTGGCCCAAAGAGAAACACCCTGCCGAGGAAAAGGAATTAAGTCGTTTCTTTAAGCATGCCAATCTAGTAGTTAACTGCACTCCCATGGGTATGAAGGATTCCTCCAGCCACCTTCCACCTCTTCCGTATCATTTGACGGCCCCCGGGCAGGTGGCCTATGATTTAGTTTATAACCCTAGGCAGACGCGTTTCATGGAAAAATTTAAGCAGGCCGGTTCTGTTGCTGTTAACGGACAGGGGATGCTCTTATACCAGGGTGCTTTGGCCTTCGAATTATGGACAGGGGAAAATGCCCCGGTAGACGTAATGAGCAAAGCTTTGCACAAATGCCTGGAATAATAATCGGTTAATATACTTGGGGGATACAATAGGTGTAACAGAAAGGTTTAAAGCCAATGGAAATCATACTATATATCAGTTCATTTGCTTTGGGTACTGTAATCGGCAGTTTTCTAAATGTATGCATTGGCCGTATTCCGGTAGGTGAATCTATCATTAACCCTCCTTCGCACTGTCCTTACTGTAATAACAGGCTTGCCGCCCGGGACCTAGTTCCGGTTTTCAGCTATCTATGGCTTAAAGGTAGGTGCCGGTATTGCTTTGAGCCGGTATCCAGGCAGTATCTTGTGGTGGAAATTCTGACCGGCTTGCTCTTTTTGGTGGCTAGCTGGCGTTTTGGGCTTTCCATCGAAACTCTTGTGGCGATGGTTTTCTTTTCCCTCCTTGTCTCCGTTTCCACTATTGATATCCATCACAAAATTATTCCCGACGGTATTATCTTGACCGGTGTAATACTGGGCATCCCCCTTAACTTTTATACCCTGGACATGTTTACTAACGGCCTGCTTGGCTTTCTCACCGGGGGTGGCTTATTGCTGCTGGTAGCCATAGTCTCTCGCGGAGGTATGGGCGGGGGGGATATTAAGCTGGCCGCCATGGCCGGTATCTACCTTGGCTGGCAAAACGTATTGCTGATGCTTTTCCTGGCCTTTTTGTTTGGATCAGTGGTAGGTGTGATCACCGTTTGGAAGCAAAAGAAAACCCTTAAAGAAGCCATTCCTTTTGGCCCCTTTTTGGCCCTGGGAGCGGTAATTGCTTTTTTGTGGGGCAATGAAATAATCTTTTGGTATCTGCACATATTTAGCTGAGAGTAGTTTGGTTTTATTTCCTGCGGGTTAAAATATGTATCACAAGAGTTTCGGTCGCAACGCGGCCATTTTTTTTGGGCAGGAAACAAAGTAAAGATGTGGAATAAAAACATAATAGGACCAGTAATAACTATATTAATAAAGAAGTGCTTAAGGACTTTACCTAAGGAGGATAAAAATGCGCTTTCTCACGGCCGGTGAATCGCACGGCCCGGTTTTAACTGCGATAATAGAAGGGCTTCCAGCCGGATTACCGGTTACCGAACAATACATAAATACTGAACTGGCCAGGCGTCAGGGAGGCTATGGCCGCGGCGGGCGAATGCAAATAGAAAGGGACCGGGTAACAATACTTTCCGGAGTAAGAGGGGGCTATACATTGGGCAGCCCGGTGACACTGCAGGTGGAAAACCGGGACTGGAAAAACTGGCAGCATATTATGGGGTCCGGTACTGATGCGGACCTCACCGGCCGCAGGGTTAGCCGCCCCAGACCGGGGCATGCGGATCTGGCCGGAGGAATAAAATACCGGCAGCGAGACATGCGAAATATTTTAGAACGCTCCAGTGCCCGGGAAACCGCTGTACGTGTGGCTGTTGGTACCATTGCCCGCCGCCTTTTAGAAGAACTTGGCATTACTGTTATGGGGGCAGTGGTGCGCATTGGAAGTGTGGAAACAAAATGGCCTGATCTTGAGGTACGTAAAATCAAAGATATTTTGGCCGCATCCCAGGTATTATGTCCTGATCCCGCATCTGAGGTGCTAATGAAAGAGGAAATTGACCGTACCCGGGAGTCCGGGGATTCTCTGGGCGGAATCTTTGAAATTCATACCTATGGGCTGCCGGCCGGTCTGGGAAGCCATGTTCACTGGGACCGTAAGCTTGACGGGCTTTTGGCCGGGGCGCTTATGGGTATTCAAGCTATTAAGGGTGTGGAGGTCGGCGCAGGTTTTAATGCCGCTACCCTGCCCGGTTCTCTTGTGCACGACGAAATCTTTTATGGAACAGAGAAGGGCTTTTACCGGGAAACCAATCGAGCCGGGGGCATAGAGGGCGGTATTTCCAACGGTGAGGCTATAGTTGTACGCGCCGCCATGAAACCCATCCCAACATTGTATAAACCGCTTAGTAGCGTAGATATAGAGACGAAGGAGCCATTCCAGGCGTCCGTTGAGCGCTCCGATGTTTGTGCCGTTCCCGCCGCCTGTGTGGTGGGTGAGGCCGTTACTGCTCAGGTGTTGGCATCAATATGCTTGGAAAAATTCGGAGGAGATCATTTAGAAGAGATAAGAGAAAGAGTAACCAGCCACAGGAATTACCAGATCGAGTTTTAATATCGACAGAATTAATTACAGGAAGGATGAATGGTGTGAAAAATATTGTACTCATCGGTTTCATGGGCACCGGTAAAACCGCCATTGGCAGGCGCCTGGCCGGTAAGCTTAGAAGAGAGTTCATAGACACCGATGCGGCCATAGAGGAACTTACGGGTAAGAGCATTTCGGAAATTTTTCGCCGGGACGGAGCTATCCGTTTTAGGTCCGAGGAAAAGCTGCAGGTGCAAAGACTGGCGGATAAGAGCAATATGGTGATATCCACCGGCGGTGGATTGGTACTGGATCAAGAGAATGTTACAGCACTCAGGAAAAACGGAGTATTAATTTGCCTTACCGCAGACCCGGAGGTTATTTATAACCGCGTTAAAAATAAAAACAATCGTCCTTTGCTCCAAAAGGGGAGTATTAAAGAATCTGTATACAGGCTCATGCAAGAACGGGAGGAAAACTATAATACCGCCGAGTTCACTGTGGATACCGGCAAAGGTTCACTTAGTGAGACGGTAGATAAAATAATGGTTTATTTAAGGGAGAATAATTATATCTAATGAACCAGGTTAACATTAATCTAGGAAGGCGCAGCTATAAAATTCTAATAGGCAGGGGACTTCTGGAACGATGTGGTGAATATCTTAGCCACCTCTTCTCAGGTAGAAAAACGCTTTTGGTAACCAATCCCAAGGTTAACCACCTTTATGGTGGTGTAATCATAAAAAGCCTGCAGGAGTTCGGGTTTAAAGTTACGGTAGCGGAAGTTCCGGACGGAGAAGAATACAAAAGTTTACAGCAGGCTGAGAGGCTTTATGATACTGCTTTCTCAGCCGGTTTGGACCGGCATTGCCCGGTACTGGCTCTGGGTGGAGGAGTGATAGGTGACCTGGCCGGTTTCGTCGCCTCCACTTACATGCGTGGGGTTGGGTTTGTGCAGGTGCCAACAACACTATTAGCCCAAGTGGATAGCAGTGTAGGGGGAAAAGTGGCGGTAAACCATCCCCGGGGAAAGAATATAATCGGTGCCTTTTACCAGCCATCTATTGTTCTTTCCGATACCGATACCTTGCCATCCCTGGAAGACCGTGAGGTGCGGTCCGGTATTTCTGAGGTGATAAAATATGGCATTATAGGCGACGCGCAATTCTTTTCCTGGCTGGAGGAAAATATAGAATCCTTACTGGAACTGACCCCCGGTGCTGTAGCAAACGCCATCATGCAATCGTGCCTGAACAAGTCACGGGTGGTGGAAGCAGACGAAACAGAACAGGGAACCAGGGCCGTTCTTAACCTTGGACATACAGTGGGACATGCATTGGAGGCCATTACCGAATACAAGATTTACCGGCACGGTGAGGCCGTTGCCGTGGGAATGGTTGCTGCTGCCCGGCTGGCAGAGGAATTATCTATTCTGGAAACAGAACAAAGAAAAAAAATTGAGGCTATTTTAATACGCGCCGGTTTACCCACCAAGATTCCACAACAGACAAACATGGATAGTTTTATAAATATGATGTATAAAGACAAAAAAGTTACCTCAGGAGATCTTGTATTTATTCTCCCGGAGAACATTGGTAGTGTGCGCATCTACAAGAATCCCACGGAAAACAGTTTGATAAATATCTTAGATGGTATGAAAGGGCGATAACTTTGCCGCAATTAAACCATGACCGTGACAAAAGGCTTGGTGAAATATTGATGCAAAAAGGCCTAATAGATGAACAGGACTTGCAGAAGGCATTGCAAATTCAAAAGGCTACTAATGAAAGGCTAGGAAAAACGTTAATTTATATGGGCCTTGTTTCGGACAAAGACATTACCAATATACTGGAATTTAAATTGAACGTTAAAAGGACCAAAGTTAGCATTGAACCTGATAGTGCCTTAATCTCAATTCTACCGGAAAACTTAATCAACAGACATAATGTGATGCCTGTAAAAAAAGAAGGGAATAAACTTACCGTTGCTATGGCAGGCTCTTTAAATTTAACTGCCATGGATGATATTCGTCTGGTTACCGGAAATGAAGTAGTCCCTTTAATTGTGCCAGAGGAAGTATTAGAGCAAGGGTTGAAAAAGTATTTTGGGGCGGCACACGTTGAAAAGAGCCTGCAGGATTTTGAAGTTCTGGAATCTGAGACACTGCAAGTTGACCGTACGGAAGAGAACCTTTTTAATGAAGCACCTATAGTTCGTTTAGTTAATTCAATAATTGTGGATGCCCTAAAAGACGGAGCTAGTGACATTCATATTGAACCCCGCGATAAGGGAGCACGCGTTAGATACCGTGTTGACGGAATTCTACAAGAGGTAATAGGCAATCTGACACCACGCTCCCAATCTGCAATAACATCACGCATTAAAATCCTGGCAGACCTTAATATTGCCGAAAAAAGAATACCTCAAGACGGGAGAATTAAGATTAGGTACAACGAACATAATATTGACCTGAGAATTTCCACTATGCCAACTATTTTTGGGGAAAAAGTGGTCATACGGATCCTTGATCAAGAGAATGGGGTCTTTACTTTGGACCAACTTGGCCTGGATGAAAGCCAACTACAACATATAAGAAGTATTATCAATCGTTCTCACGGCATGGTGCTTTTGACCGGGCCCACCGGGAGTGGTAAAACAACCACACTTTATGCCGCACTTAACGAACTTAATAGTTCCGAAAAAAACATTATTACCATTGAAGACCCGGTAGAGTATATTTTACAAGGCATTAATCAAATACAGGTCAATGCCAAGGCAGGACTAAGTTTTGCGACCGGCCTGCGTTCTGTTGTAAGACAAGACCCTGATATCATTATGGTAGGTGAAATCAGAGATTTTGAAACGGCGGCAATCGCTACCCAGGCAGCTTCCACGGGTCATTTGGTTCTTTCCACATTACATACTACTGATGTCTCAGGTGCCCTACTCCGACTAATTGAAATGGGGGTCGAACCATTTCGAGTGGCATCTTCTGTGTTAGCAGTTGCTGCTCAGCGCCTGGTAAGAAAAATCTGTCCCATGTGCCGTAAAAGCTATACCGTTTCAGCTAAGGATCCCGAGTTCTTATTCTGTGAACTAATTGATCATCAAGAAATACAATTATTTGCCGGTTCCGGGTGCGAGTATTGCAATTATACCGGCTATCGAGGACGAACGAGCTTACAGGAAGTATTGATTATTACCAATAAGATTAGGACTAGCCTGATAACCATGGCAACCACCGATAGAATAAAAGAGGATGCCGCTACTCAGGGCATGGTTACTTTGAAAGAAGATGGATTGCGGAAAGCTTTTAACGGTACTACCACTGTAAGAGAAGTAATGAAGGTTGTGCCAAATTAGCTGAGGCGCATCTTTGTTTAACAGAAAATTAGCACAATTGCAGTAAATAAGGAGGAAATTTTATGTATTTAGTAGAATAATTAGAATTTAACAAGTATCAAATAGGCGGTTAGAGAAAATGCTCAAAGCTTACGGGTACCGGGTCCGTGATAGGCTGGGAAACCCCTTTAGCGGAATCATAGAAGCACAAAATAAAGAGACGGTAGTATCCCGACTGCAGAATCAGGGCTATTATATTATCAAGGTTTATCCTGTTCTGTTCCAATGGAATAAACTTTTTAGAAAGCAAGGAGTTAACAAGAAAGATCTTGCAGCATTTTGTAGACAGTTAGCGGCCATGATTAGCGCAGGTGTGCCTATCTTAGCCTGCCTGGCAGTGTTAGAGTACCATGTCAAAAGTAGACGATTGTCAGGCATTACCGGTAACTTAATTAGGTCTCTAGAGCAAGGATATCCCTTCTCCGAAACCCTGCAACAATATCCAAATGTATTCCCCAAAATTTTTATAGGGATGATTAAAGCCGGAGAACAGAGTGGTAATTTGGACCATACTCTGGAACAAGTGGCTTTACATTTTGAAAAAGAATACGACCTGGAAGAAAGAGTAAAGTTAGCCATTTCCTATCCACTTATTGTAGCGGTTGTTTCTTTAATAGCGTTATTGATCATAATAACTTTTGTTTTCCCTCCTTTGGTACATATGTTGAACCAACAAAATACCGCTTTACCATTAGCGACCAGAGTTTTACTGGGTATAAACAACTTCATGGCAAAATACTGGTATCTGGTTTTAACTTTTACCGTTTTATTTTATCTTACGGTTGTAGGCATGTATCGCATGACCAGGGGCAGGATATTGATCGATAAAACACTGCTTGGACTACCTCTCTGTGGTAACTTTATAAAAACCATATGCATCACTCGTTTTTGCCGCACTTTAAGTCTTTTAATCCGCAGTGGCATTCCTATCATCCAGGCCATGGATACTGCCAAAGGTACCGTCCCCAACACTGTTGTGGCTATGGCCATAGATGAAACCAGAAATAATATAAGCAGGGGCCTAGAAGTAGCCGAGGGTTTAGTTCAAAGCCAAATTTTCCCCCCTATGGTGACTCAAATGGTTAAAGTGGGGGAAAAGACAGGGGAACTAGATAAGCCCTTAGAACAAGTGGCCTCGTTTTATGAAAAAGAATTGCATAATGCACTCTCACGCATAATAAGCTTGGCCGAGCCGGTTTTAATTATCATCGTGGGGGGCATTATAGGTTTTCTTGTATCATCTGTATATTTGCCCATGGTAAAAGTAATCGAAACCATTTATGAATAAGGGCTTCAGATGGGGATTCCACCCCACCTGAAGTAAAAAGAGGAACTCCTACTTATAGAAGTGGGAGTCTTAAGAAGCAGATCAACTTTATAAAGGGAATGGTTGTACCTTTTAAAATGAATGTTCAAACAAGTAAGTGGCGTTTTAAAATGGTAAAACTGCAAGCCGGTTATACATTATTGGAGATTATGCTAGTCATTGCCCTTATTGGCATTATGCTTTCCGTTACATTTATAAATCTGCAAAGACCCCTTGCCCATCATAAACTACATGTATCGGCGCGGCGAATGCTATGGGAAATTAGGACCATGCAAGCTAGTGCATTGACAGAAGAGAGCTCCGGGTATAAGATGCAATTTCTTGTTGACCCCAGTAGAAATATTGACATTGATCGTTATTATATCATGGCAGGAATCAATATCATAAAAGTGTTAGAATTACCCGTGGGGATAAATTTGTATGAAACGAATTTTGAGTCCAACAGAATATATGTAAACTGTTCCGGATACCCGGCGTATGGCTTTGGCGGTACTATTCAAATTGCAAATAAATTTGAAGAAAAACTTTACGTGGTGATAGGTAAAACGGGGCGTGTGCGCATAGATAATAAACCGCCCTCAAGCTATTATTAATTACCAATTAGAGGTAAGTGATGATTTATCTGCAAAACAAAAAGGGTTTTTCTTTAATTGAGGTTTTGTTTGCTTTCGTAATGCTCGCGCTAACCCTCATTCCCTTAACAAAGATTCTGCATTCCAACATCCCGGTGGCAAGTCAAAGCCACAGGGAGACCGTTGCATTGTACCTGGCACAGGGAAAATTAGAAGAGTTCAAAGTTCCTTTCGAGGATGAACCACCAACACAGGTTTTTATAACTTCTTTCGATGCATACCCAGGTTATTCTTGTACCGTGCAGGTTGAACGTGAAAGTGAATTTTTGCAAAGGATTGTCGTGACCGTTAATTACGAAGATACAGGGAAAGAGAAAAGCGTCACGCTGAGTGGGTTAAATGCTAAAAAGTAGTTCCGGGTTTACTTTGATTGAAATATTACTGTCCTTGTCACTTTTGGGGTTGTTTTTGGTGACCATCTTAAGCATTTATCAGATCAATGTACTTACTTTGGGTAATGAGCTTGAGCTAATGGAGATGCAGGATAGTTTATCTGTTGCTCTAAACCGTATGTCGCGAGAAGTCAGGCAGGCAAAAGAATTACACCCCGACAGTAATGCAAGCAGTATCAAAATTATTAGTTTTGATACTGAGACAATTGAGTATTCCCTGGAAGGAAATACTCTGTATCGCAAAAAGGGACATGCCGTAAAACAGCCCGTTGCTGATAAGGTGCATACTCTGGGGTTTTTGTATGGTCCTCAAGGTCTGGTAGAGATAAAAGTGACCGGGAAAAACCATGGTTCTAAAGAAATTTCGTACACTACCAGCGTCAGAATGAGATCTCAAATATTTGGTTTTTAGGTAGGCATAAAATATGTATGTTAGAAACCAGCAAGGGCAAGCACTAGTTTTGGCGTTGATTGTTATGATGATCTTATTTTTCCTGACTGTTTCTCTTTTAGATATAGGCGTAAACTACTACGTAACCTCCTACAACCAAATTGATAAAGCACAGGCCTACTATAATGCGGATGCGGGTGTAGAAAGAATATTGGCAAAAATTGCCGGCGAACCTGAATGGATTACCAATGATCTTTATCTGAACCAAAACAGTCGCTTTTATTATGATGGGGTAACGGTGACGGTCCGCAAACAAATGGACTTTGAAGATACCATTCTATACATAACTTCAGTAGGCTATCATAACCAGGCCAAACAGTCTTTGAAAGCTTCTGTCAAAGTATCTGACCCTGTGCAAATAATGCTGTGGTCAGAAATGTACCCGGTGTTGCCGGATTAGGTGATATATTATGAGTTGGATGCTGAAAACTGCTTTCAGGGACTTTTTACCTAAACCCCAAGGAGCTTTGGCTTTGGACTTAGGTACCGATTCCATTAAACTCGCCGAGCTCTCGCTCCGGAACAATGAGTTTGAGATTTCCATTTTACATAAGATACCAAATCCTCAGGGTTTATTTTTTCCGGAACCGGATTATGAAGTTTTAGCTAAAACTTTAAAGCATATGGTAGAGGAATACGGATTGGAAAACAGAAAAATCATTAGTACTGTCTGGGGTAACAATGTCATCACCCGTCATGTTGAAATGCCACAAATGCCGGAAAAAGAGCTTAAAAAAGCGGTTCGTTGGGAAGCTAAAAAAAACATTCCCGTATCGGTAAGTGATATGCTTGTTGAGTTTGTATCATTAGAAAATAGGATCAAACAAAACAAGCAACATCTACTGGTAACTGCAGTTTCGACAGAGTTGGTGTACCGTTTTTTTGAAGTCTTTGAAAAGGCAGGCTTAAGGCTAGCTGTTTTGGATCTTAAACCCCTCGCGTTATGGCGTCTTTTCTCTGCCGGTAATAAGTTTGTAGAATCCAACCGGGAAGGCGGTAACTCTGGCGAAACACTGGTCGTTGCCGATATTGGAGCTCTTAGTACGCATATTCTATTTGTCGCCGGCAAGTCAGTTAAATATACGCGCGTTTTACCTGTGGGTGGCTGGGGTATTACAGAGGAAATACAACAGACCCTCGGCATTGATGCGCAAGCAGCCTCTGTTTTAAAACACCAACAGGGACTTATAAAAGCCCCGGAGGAACTGCTTAAAGAGTTACTTCTATCTATAGAGTTTTATCACAGTAAGGTAGGCGATTCTAAGGTGAGTAAAGTGATTTTAACCGGTGGTGAAAGTAATTTGATAGGGTTACCCGAGACTCTGTCCAATGAACTTAAGCTCCCGGTGGAATCAGTTCGGTTTAATGATAGTGTGGGAGGAATAGACCCGGCTTTCAGTATTGTCTTGGGGCTTGCCTTACGAAGGTTGATGGATAATGTATAAAATTAATCTTTTGCCTTTAGAATTACGCGGCCACTTCAATGTTAGACAAAACAAGCGTTTTTACATTACAATTTTAGTAATAGCATCAATACTGTTTTTGGTATTATCTTTTAGTTTCTCCTATCGTTTTATACTAATGCAAAATGAATTATCACGCCTTAACAAGCAGTTGATAAAATTAGAACCTCAGGTGAAAGAGATTAATTTGCTGCAGCAGGAACAAAAGGAAGTTGAAAAATCTAATACTGTTCTGGAAAATTTAATCTACGAACAGAGAACTTGGTCTTACATGTTAAAAGATGTAAAAAATATACTACCAGTTGATACCTGGTTAACCAGTATTAACATACATCATGACGCCAGGACATTAAACCCTCAACCTATGACAGAAAACGAATTGGTTGATCCAAATGCTCTAACTATCGAAGGGAAGGCCTTTAATGTATCTTCCGTGGGCATATTTGCTAATTCCTTAAACCAACTTGTGTATGTAGAAAAGGCATTCATTAATAACATAAATGAAAACCCTTCTGAAAAGGTAATGGATTTCTCTATAACCGTTTATACGGAAGAGAGTGACAGTAATGTTTGACCGGTTCGGACCTGTGGCGAAGACAATTTTAACTTTGGCCTTAACAAGTGTTCTGCTATTTTGTATTTTGTATTTTGTTTTTTATACTCCTCTCAGGAGTTATGTGAAACTTCGTGACGATATCGAATTTGCCAGCGAACGGCTGAATACTAACTTGAGCCTCATTTCAAATTATAAACAGGAAAAAAGGGAACTGGGTCGTGCCCAAGAGAGGCTTGCTTTATTGCAGGCACTTTTTTCAACTAACATGCAAGATGGAAGAGCTCTTGCATTGTTTGGTTTACAGGCTAAAAAACAAAATATAGTCTTAAACTTTTTTCAACCACTGCCTGTTATGAATAAAGCTAATTATAAGCAATTGCCACTTCAATTGGGAGTGCGAGGTGCGTACAGTGATGTTGTACAATACTTGGCCTGGGTGGAAGATGTTAAGAATCCCCTTAACCTTTGCGAAATAATAGAGCTAAAACTGGAACCCCACCTACCCAAAAGCTCAGAAGATCAAAATGACAAACATGTTGAGGTAACAGCTAAATGCTCGCTGATACTGTACATCAATAAGACAGCAGTTAAAGAGCTGCAGTTCGACGAACCCGTACCGGTAAAAGTGGGGCGCCAAAATGTTTTTAAGAAACCTCTTACCGGAGAGAGTACTTTGCTGGAAGCAACATCACGTCCGGCAATAAACAACAAGTGAGTGAATAAAGTCTGTATAGAATTTGTTTCGGTTACAGAAAATATTGGAATGATGAAATAGTATGTTTGGAGGGATTAGCATGATCGATAAACAAATTTTAAAGGACGTTCTAGCCGCGGCTATGTCGGAAGGCGGCGACTTTGCCGACATTTTTATTGAAAATAAAAAAGGTACGGGTATAAGCTGCGAGGGAGGCAATATAGAGCGGGTGCACACGGGAACGGACATCGGCGCCGGCATTCGTGTCATTTCCGGTGAATCAACTTCCTATGCTTATACTAATGACCTGACCCTTGAAGGGCTGACCAAAGCTGCTGAAATAGTTAGCCATGCTGCTGTCGGCACCAAAAAAGAATTGAATATCGATTTAACTAAGCTTCAGCCCGTGGTGGATTTTGACATAAAAATGCGTCCGGAAGACATCAAGACTGAAGAGAAGGTAGCGGCGGTTAATGCTGCCGACCGGGCAGCACGTGAAGCAGGAGGAGATGCCATTAAGCAAGTGATGGTAGGCTACGGCGATGTTGTCCAACAGGTAACTATAGCTAACAGCGAAGGTGATTACGTAGAAGACGAACGTATCCGTACACGCTTATTTGTGCAAGCGGTGGCTACGGAAAATGATATTATTCAAACCGGCATGGAGGTGGTAGGCAGCCACAGTGGGTTTGAACTTTTTAAAAAATTCCTACCGGAAGACGTTGCCCAGAGTGCCGCTGACAGGGCGCGCCAAATGCTTAAGGCTAAGCCTGCCCCGTCTGGAAGGATGCCGGTGGTTATGTCTGCCGAGGCCGGCGGCACCATGGTACACGAAGCCTGTGGGCATGGTATGGAGGCAGACTTGGTTCAAAAAGAGCTTTCGGTGTATGCTGGTAAAATTGGAGATAAAGTGGCCTCGGACAAGATCACTGTGATTGATGATGCCACCATGCAGGATCGCTACGGCTCATACAGTTTTGACGATGAAGGGGTACCTTCTAAACCGGTTACCCTCATCGAAAATGGTATACTTAAAGACTACATGTATGACCGGCTGACATCCACCGTTGACGGCCGGAAATCGAACGGGCACGGGCGCAGGGAGTCATACCAGGATAAACCTATACCGCGTATGGGCAACACCTATATTGCCCCGGGAAAAGACGATCCGGAAACAATAATTAAAGGGGTAAACAAAGGTCTACTGGTTAAAAAAATGGGTGGTGGTCAGGTAAACACCACCACCGGGGACTTTGTTTTTGATGTTGCGGAAGGGTATTTGATCGAAAACGGGGAAATAGGGCCCATGGTACGGGGAGCTACCCTTACCGGTAACGGGCCGGAAGTTCTGGCCAACGTAGAAATGGTAGGAAGTGATCTAGGGTTCACTATCGGTACCTGCGGCAAGGAAGGTCAGGGAGTTCCGGTAAGTGACGCCCAGCCCACCATGGCCATTAAAGAGATTATTGTAGGCGGAACTGAACAAAACAGACCTAACGGAAAAATTAGAAGACTTTAGGGCGCCCCAAAAAGGAAAGAGGCCGGTTTATTACGGCCTCTTTCTCACTTTACTGTTTTGTTACCAGCTTGGTCATTAAATTGGCAATGACTTTCTTTTCCTGGTTATCCGCAACGGACCATAATTCCTTCAGAGCTTTTTGCTCGGGGTTTGCCGGCGGTACATTTTCCGCCAGTAGCTCCCCAGCTTGTTCTGCCAAAGAATGTATTTTATCCCTGGCAATGCCCAGCTCCCCGGCAAATTCCATGGCCTGCCTCAAATACTGTTTCCAGCTGTCCCAGTCGCTACTTACCTTATTAAAGTCAAAGTTTAACACGTTCTACCACCCTTTCGTCATAGCAGTAAATTATACGGCTTTATTATTTTTGATATTTATAGTTTCTCTCTAAATCTGCATTTTATACAATCAACCTTCCATAAATTGTATGATTGGATTTTGTTTTGGGTTTTGCCCTGGTATAAACAGGAATACTTTCGTCCTAAGCGAATTATACTAATGTGACATATAAATAAGTCTTTAGCGACTTTATCTTCGCACAGCCTGTAAGACCCCGACCTCGCATAAGGAAAGGGGACACACCTGCTGAAGCTTGGGTATTTCTCTGGGGACAGGAATGTCCCCAACTAATGGGATTAACAGGCTGTAAACCAAGTCTTCTTTATTCTCCCCGAAAGGAGCGGAATCTTTGAAAAGCCAAGATTTACTTAATAATGCCGAACGTGCGGTGGAAACGGCCAAGAAGTATGGGGCTCATTTGGCGGAGGCATATGTTAACAATAATAAAGAATTGTCCATTGACGTACGCCAGGGGCAGGTGGAAACCATGAAACTGGCGGAAGAAAGCGGTCTCGGCCTACGGGTCCTGGTGGATGGCAGGGTTGGGTTTGCGTTCACATCCGATTTGCAGCCGGGTTCGATAGAGCAGACTGCCAGGCAAGCCTTTGCCAATGCGGCCAGCACTGCTCCTGATCAGAACAGGAATCTTCCCGGGGCATTTCCCGATTATCCCCGCCTTGACCTTTATGACCGCCAGATTGCTTTAACATCGGTGGAAAAGAAAATTGCCATGGCTAAAACCATGGAAGAACAAGCTCGCTCATATAGCCCCCAAATTAAAGTAGTAGAAAGTTCTTCCTACCAGGATGGAGATGTTGAAGTTGCTGTGTCCAACAGCCTGGGTGTTTCGCTTTCTTACCGGGGAACGTATTGCGGTGTTTATATATCTCTGGTTGCCGGCGAGGGGGATGACTATCAAACCGGGCTGGACTTGGATTTTAACCTAAGTTATGAAAAATTGGATCCCGTTAAGGTGGGCAAAACGGCCGCGCAGCGCGCTGTGCGTATGCTTGGAGCAAAACCTGTAAATTCAGCTCAAGTGCCGGTTATTTTGGATCCCTATGTGGGTGTAGGCTTTTTGGGCCTTTTAGGGCCCGCATTAACTGGTGAGGCTGTGCAAAAGGGCAGATCTCTTTTTGCCCGCAAATTGGGTCAGAAAATAGCTTCGGATAAAATAAATATAATCGATGACGGTACCCTTGCCGAAGGACTGGCATCCTCACCCTTTGACGGGGAAGGTTACCCAACTTCGCGTACAACATTGGTTCAGTCAGGTGTTTTAGAGGGCTTTTTGCATAATACCTATACTGCAGCCAAAGACGGTGTATCGTCCACCGGTAATGGTACCAGAAATTCCTTTAAGAGCACTCCAGAGGTGGGAACCACAAATTTCTTTATAGAGGCTGGAACTGCATCTCCTGAGGACTTAATAAAAGACCTGACTGAGGGATTCTATGTCACCGAAGTAATGGGCCTGCACACCGCGAACCCTATTTCCGGCGATTTTTCTTTGGGCGCTGCCGGGCTGTGGATCGAGAACGGAGAGATAGCCAGACCGGTTAAAGGCATTGCTCTGGCCGGGAACATGGTTGATCTGTTAAAAAATATTGACCTAGTAGGGAACGATTTGAGCTTTTTTGGGGGACAAGGTGCACCCACATTAAGGATTGCATCCATGAGCGTAAGCGGGCATTAACCTGCTGTTTGTTATGCAGCTACCCCTTTGCGCGGCAAATGAAGTGTGGTAAAATATGTGCAGTAAAATTGGACGGTGGCAAAAAATGCAGATTCTGGTTTTAAACGGTCCGAACTTAAACCTTCTGGGAATGCGAGAACCTGAGACATACGGCACCATCACCTTGAGCGACATCTGCAGCGAAATGGATATATTAGCCCGGGAGCTAGGAGTGGGATTGACACATTACCAGTCAAACCATGAAGGGGACCTTATTGACCGCCTGCATCAAACCATGGGTAAAGAGGCAGCTGTTATTTTTAACCCGGGTGCTTTCACTCATTACAGCTATGCCCTTCGTGATGCCATAGCTGCCGTATCCGTACCAGTAATAGAGGTTCACCTTTCCAATATTCACGCGCGGGAAAAATTCCGGCGTCATTCTGTCATCACTCCGGTGGCGGCGGGGCAGATCAGCGGGCTCGGCTCTACCGGTTACCTGCTGGCGCTTAGGGCTGCCGTATCCTTGGCGGCATCTGAGGAGGAAGGGAATGAATAACCGGCTAGAGAAAATAAGAAAACTCTTTTCCAAGTACCGGATCGATGCACTTTTGGTAAGCAGTACGGTGAATTGTAAGTACCTTAGTGGATTCACAGGCACTTCGGCCACACTGGTCATCGATCCTTACGAAGCGTTTTTGTTGACCGACTTTCGCTATATTGAACAGGCCAAAGATCAGTGTCCCCAGTTTCATATTATAGAGGTCAGCGGGGAAGCGCATCTATCACTGTCCCGGCTATTGGCCGACAGGGGAATCCGAAAGCTGGGCAGTGAATCTGATTACCTTACATATAACCAATTCACCACATTACGGGACAAATTGGTACCTGTGAAGTTGATTCCTGTAAAGGGAGCAGTGCAAAGTTTACGCAAAGTCAAAGATAGTGATGAAATTAGTGCCATTAAACAGTCAATGGACATTTTAGATAGTGCCTTAAATAATATAATAAGTCAATTAAAACCCGGCATTACTGAGCGGGAGATTGCCCTTAATCTTGAATTCTTTGCCCGTAAACAGGGAGCTACAGGAAATGCCTTTGATTTCATCGTAGCTTCCGGCCCGCGGTCAGCGCTTCCCCACGGCACTGCTTCACCCCGCGCTCTGCAGCACGGTGAATTGGTTACCATCGATTTGGGAGTTATTTATGGCGGTTACGCATCGGATATGACACGCACCTTTGCAGTGGGACAATGCAGTGAAAAACAGAAGCTAATTTATAATATTGTACTTGAAGCCCTGTTGGCCGGTATGGCTGCAATTAGACCCGGCGTCGAGGCAAAAGGTGTTGACCATGCCGCTAGATCGGTTATCGAAAGCTACGGTTATGGCTCAAGTTTCGGTCACGGTACCGGTCATGGTGTAGGGCTTGAAGTGCATGAAGACCCCAGGCTCTCTAAAAAAAGTGATACTGTATTGGAAAAGGGTATGGTGGTTACCGTAGAACCCGGAATTTATCTCCCCGGGTGGGGAGGGGTCAGGATAGAAGATACGGTGGTTGTTGAAGAAAGAGGCTGTCGGGCCCTGTGTGGTTTTCCTAAAGATAGTTTAATTTGTACTTAGTAAGCGAAAAAGCAAGGAGGCAATAACTTTGATATCAACAAGTGATTTTCGTACCGGCTTAACAATAGAAGTTGACGGTGATGTCTTCCAGATTGTTGATTTTCAGCATGTAAAGCCCGGCAAAGGCGCTGCCTTTGTTCGTTCCAAGCTGCGCAACGTGCGTACAGGATCTACGGTGGACAAAACTTTTAACCCCAGTGAAAAAATTCCCAAGGCGCATATTGATAGACGGGATGTACAATACCTGTATAATGACGGGCAAAGCTATCATTTTATGGATATGGAAACATATGATCAGTTCTCCATGGAAAAAGAAGAACTGGGCGATGCTCTGAAATACCTGAAAGAGAACATGACTATTCAAATCCTCATGTTCCAGCAAAAATCAATTGGCATAGATCTGCCGAACTTTGTAGAGCTAACGGTTGTAGAAACTGCACCGGGAATCAAAGGAGATACTGCCTCCGGAGGTACCAAACCGGCCACACTGGAAACAGGGTACGTTGTTCAGGTGCCTTTCTTTATGAACGAAGGCGATGTTTTACAGATAGACACACGCACCGGACATTACATTAAAAGAGTATAGCTCCTAAGGTAATCGATGTTTAAAACCTTCCTTAAAGAGAGATACTAAGGACGTCAATGCATAAATACGGTATAAATTTCCAAAGGGGGGGTACAACCGATGCATGACCTTAGGGCCCGGGTAGCCTATCTACAAGGACTATCTTCGGGGATGAACATTGACAAGAACAGCAGCGAAGGAAAACTTCTAGCCGGTATAATCGACATCCTGGGTGATTTTGCCAATTCGTTTAATGAATTGGAAGAAGCCCATGAAGAGATTGAGGATTACCTGGAAAGTATTGACGAAGACCTTTACCAGTTGGAAGAAAACTTATACGAGGAAACGTACGAGGAAATGGACCCCGAGGATTACCTGGAGGTGGACTGTCCCACTTGCGGCGAAACAGTGTGTTTCGAAGCAGGAATATTGGAAGATGATGATATTATCGAAGTCACTTGCCCTAATTGTGACGGTATAGCATTTGTAAACCAGGATTATGAATCAGGTGATGAGCCCGAAGGCTTAGAGCTTACCGCGGGGGCGGATGATGATTTTTAGAAAAGATTAGCTTGCTTTTTACGGACGACTTCCTACCAGGGGGTCGTCCTTTATTTATCTTCGCACAGCCTGTAAGACCCCGCCTCCGCATAAGGAAAGGGGACACACCTGCTGAAGCTTGGGTATTTCTCTGGGGACAGGAATGTCCCCAACTAATGGGACTAACAGGCTGTAGGCTCGAAATAAGTGCGACTAAGGTTCAAGTGGGGTCAAGACCCCACCTGAACCAAGTCTTCTTTACGTGAACTTGACTTGTCGTAATATTGCAATATACAATAAGGCCAGGTTATCCCAATGATGTTATTAATTTGCCCTAAAACATTTTATCACTGGCAGTATTTTAGGAAAGGCGGGGAGAATATGAGTGCACAGAAAATTTTAATTATTGGGGGAGTAGCAGCGGGTCCTAAAGCGGCTGCTAGAGCCCGTAGACTTGCACCGGACGCAGAAATTACCATAGTGGAAAGGGGAAGTCTTGTATCGTATGCCGGGTGCGGCATGCCCTTTTATGTAGCGGGGGAAGTTTCAAAATATGAGCACTTATTTGAAACCACTTATGGTGTGATAAGAGATGCAGGTTATTTCTGGCGGGAAAAAGGCTGCAAACTATTGACCCGTACAGAGGCTAAGTCCATTGATAGGAATAAAAAGGAAGTATTGGTAGAGAACTTGGAAACAGGGGAGCAATATAATTTACCATATGATAAATTGGTATTGGCAACCGGTGCTTCCCCTGTAATACCGCCCATTGAAGGTATAAATCTCAAAGGAGTACATCGCCTGAACCACCCGGATGATGCCGAGGCCATTAAAAAAACCATTGCCGAAAGGGAAGTTGATGAAGTTATTGTGATCGGTTCGGGGCTAATAGGTTTAGAAGTGGCTGACGCCGTGTCCAAGCTGCACTTGTTTACTACCGTGGTGGAACTACAGGATCAGGTGCTGCCTGGCCTTTTAGACCATGATCTGGCTGAGTGGCTGAGCGCTAAGTTGGAAGAGGCCGGTGTAGAATTTCGTTTTGGCCAAAAAGCAAGTCGTATCAAGGGTGATGAAAATGGTTTTGTCACCGGTGTGGTAACTGATGATGAAGAGTTAGAAGGACAATTGGTTGTGGTTGCGGTTGGTGTTAGGCCAAACACGGAGTTGGCCAAGCAGGCCGGCTTGGATATAGGAGAAACCGGGGCCATTGCCGTAAATGAATATTTACAGACAAATGACCCGGACATTTATGCTCTGGGGGATTGTGTAGAAAACACTCATCTAGTTTCCGGTAAAAAGGTATATGTACCTCTGGCATCAACAGCTAACCGCCAGGGTAGGGTGGTAGGCGATAATGTCACTGGCGGCAACACCACATTTAAAGGCATTTTGGGTACCGGAGTATTACACGTACTGGAATATAATGTGGGACGTACCGGGCTGGGAGAAAAACAAGCCAAAGACCTGGGCTATTCTGTCCTTACAGCCCTTAACAATACTTTTGATCGTACCCATTATCACCCTGATCACGGTATGATGATGATGAAGTACATCATAGATGAAAAATCAGGGCGTCTTCTCGGCGCGCAGGGGCAAGGCTTAGGAGATGTAATTAAAAGAATAGACGTTTTAGCCACTGCCATTACTTTTGGGGCCACTGTAGACCAGATTTCTGACCTTGATCTGAGTTACGCCCCTCCGTTCTCGACACCCATTGATGTTGCGCAGCATACGGCAAATATAGCCCGCAACAAGATGGGCGGCATCGCCCAGTGCATTGGGGCGGCTGAGCTCAAAAAGAAAATGGAAACAGACGAGGAGTTTGTTATACTTGATGTCCGCACGGATGAGCAGTTTAACACCAGACATCTTAAGGATGACCGGGTGAAGTTGGTTGTTCTAGGAGACCTCAGGGAAAGGATTGAAGAAATCCCCAAAGAGAAGGAACTGATTGTTATCTGCGCTCTGGGAACGCGGAGTTACGAAGCACTTCGCACCCTCAAAGGGGCAGGTTTTGAAGATGTCAAGTACCTGGAAGCAGGCCTTCAAGGATGGCCGTACGAATTGTAAAAAAAAGCCTTTTTGTTACGATCAAAGCTTGCCGTTGGCAGAAATATAAACTGCCGCGGCAAGCTTTTTTTGTCCCAAATATCTTTTGCAATCATAATTTACCAATTACAACCATAGTTATTAACACTGAGGAGGGACAAACTCATGGATTTATTGAGCACCAAAAAAGGCAGTGCGTACATGCCATATCGGCGAATATTCTCCATACTGCCGGAAAACATCAGGGATCTGTTGTCACGATTACCCGTGCAGTTTATGGACAGGCTGGAGGAAATACGCCTGCGTCAAAACCGTCCCTTAATTGTTACCCATACGGCAGGGGATGTTTTCTTAGACTCCAGTGGCCAACCCACCTCAAATCCCGGTGACGCCTATGTAATAACTGGGGACGATATGCAAAGGGTGATCCGAATGGTGAGTAATTCTTCCTTGTATGCCATAGAAGAAGAACTGAAAAATGGGTTTGTGACGTTACCCGGGGGACACAGAGTAGGATTAACAGGCAAGACTGTTATCGAATCGGGTAAGGTGAAAACTCTTAAATATATTTCGGGATTCAACATTAGAATATCCAGGGAGATTAAAGGAACCGCAGCACCCATTCTGCCGAGCCTGTTGGACCGGTGGGGAAGGGTAAAACATACCCTTATTCTTTCACCTCCGGGATGCGGTAAAACCACTCTCTTACGGGATTTGGTACGCCTCGTGAGCAGCGGAGTACCGGAGCTTAATTTTGGGGGTGTTACCGTTGGGTTGGTGGATGAACGTTCAGAACTGGCCGGGTGTTACCGGGGGGTTCCCCAGAGAGACATAGGGCTACGCACTGACGTTCTGGACGGTTGCCCCAAAGCCGAGGGGATGATGATGCTGCTTCGCGCTATGAGCCCACAAATAGTGGCTACCGATGAAATAGGTAAAGAGGAGGATATAAAAGCCCTGGAAGAGGTTATTAACGCGGGGGTAACTGTTATCACCACCGTTCACGGCACCTCCATGGAAGAAATAATGAGAAGGCCGGCCTTAAAATATCTGCTTAGTCTAAATGTGATTGAGAGATTTATTATCCTTAGCCGTTCTAAGGGGGTGGGAACTGTGGAAGATATTATATATGGAAGCAGTTGGGGAACCCAGGAGGTGAGAAAATGATCAGGATTGCGGGTGCGGTACTGGTAATAGCCTGCATGGGATATCTAGGAATGTCCAAGGCCCGCAAATATGCTTTGCGCCCAAAAGAGCTTAGAAACATGCAAGCAGCCCTACAAATTTTAGAAACAGAGATAATCTACGGCGCCACTCCGCTGCCTGAAGCCATGGAGCTGGTGGCATCCCGTATTGATAAAAACACTGCGCCTTTTTTCTACCAAGCCGGGCAGGAATTGCAATCCATGACCGGATGTACCGTAAAAGAAGCTTGGGACAAAGCATTAGGTGTCTTTTCGTCCCGAACACTTCTAGAGGACAGTGACCTCCGCATCTTGCGCCAGCTGGGAAACTGCCTGGGCATGTCAGACAGCCGGGACCAGGCAAAGCACTTACACCTGGCCATGGAGCAGTTGAAAATAGAGGCGATGAATGCGGCAGAAAGAGCAAAAACTCATGTTAAACTGTGGAATTACCTTGGCTTCCTAACAGGTCTGCTTCTGGTAACTGTTTTTTATTAGCTGCTCTGAGGTAGAAACGTTGCCGTTCCAGCCGGTCAAACGGCTACTTGAAAGCCAAAGGAGGACAAAGATATGGATGTAGATCTCATTTTTAAAATCATAGGTATAGGTATTCTTTTAGCGGTTGCCCAGACGATATTAAAATCGACAGGCAAAGAGGACTTAGGGTTTTGGGTTACTACTTTAGGTATTGCTGTAGCTTTGCTTATGGTAACTGAATTGTTAGGTGACTTGTTTACACAGGTAAAATCGGTGTTCAAATTATTTTAAATGAGGTGGCACTATGGAAATCATGCCGGTTGTTGGCCTGGCCATAGTGGCGGCAGTTATGGGCATTGTACTTAAACAAAGCAAGCCGGAAGTGGCAGTGCTGCTCAGCATTACGGTGGGAGCGGTTATCTTTCTGGCAGTTTTAGGGAAAATCGGCTCAGTTATAGATATCTTAAAACAACTTGCAGGCCGAGCACAGATAAGTGACATTTACCTGGCAACCATTCTCAAAATTGTCGCTATTGCATATATAGCAGATTTTGGAGCTCAAATTTGCCGCGATGCGGGAGAAGGCGCCGTTGCCTCAAAAATTGAATTTGCCGCCAAAATATTGGTTTTGGTACTGGCGGTGCCCATCGTGGTGGCTGTGCTTGAGGCCCTATTAAAGTTGGTTCCGTAAAGGGGGGAATGCTCGTGAAACCGCTTTTATTGTTCTTTCTCTTATGCTTTATTGTACTTCCCCTTTCCGGCCCTGCCGTTGCCGCCGCAGCAGAAGGTCCGGTGGACGAGCAGCTTTCTGGCCTGGATATGTCCAGCGTGGAAGAATTTGTGAACCAGCTGGATGCAGAAATAACAGAGGCTGTGCCCCAGTTTCACTTTAAGGATATGGTGAAAAAAATTGCTTCCCGAGACGTGAATTGGAGACCGATGGATTTGTTCAATAACTGCCTACATTATATCTTCAGGGAAGTGGTGGCCAACCTCGACCTACTTGGCAAGCTCATTGTACTGGCAATTATCTGTGTTGTTCTGCAGAACCTGGTGTCGGCATTTGAAAAGGGAACCACCGGGCAGCTTACTTATATGGTCACTTTCCTGGTGCTAATAGCCATTGCCGTGGGCTCTTTCGGCCTGGCAGTGCAATTGGGGCGGGAAGTAGTAGATAAGATGGTAATATTCATGCAGGCTTTACTCCCGGTAATGTTAACCCTCATGGTAGCTGTTGGCGGGATTACATCGGCTGCTATTTTACATCCCATAATTTTTGTAAGTATTACTGCCATTGGGACGATCATTAAAAACGTTATTCTCCCGCTTATTTTTTTCGCTGCAGTGCTGGATATCGTCAGCCATCTCTCATCCCGGTTTCAGGTTTCTCGGCTGGGAGGCCTGATGAAAACCTGTGCCATGAGTGCTCTGGGTATTCTTAGCACCCTTTTCCTCGGACTGATGGCACTGCAGGGAGTTGCCGGGGCAGTGGGGGACAGCCTGGCAGTTCGAACCGCCAAGTTTGCTGCAGATGCCTTTATTCCGGTGGTAGGTGGCGTTTTTAGTGAAGCTTTGGAAGCGGTAGTGGGTTCATCGCTGCTATTAAAAAACGCAGTTGGCATCGGTGGCTTAATTGTAATCTGCCTGATCATGGTTATTCCGTTATTAAAAATTATTTCTCTGGCATTTATCTATAAGCTGGCAGGGGCTCTTATTCAGCCGGTGGGTGACAACCAGTTGGGAGATTGCCTCAACGGCCTGGGAAACAGCCTTTTGACTATTTTTGGTGCTGTGGCTACAGTGGGCCTGCTATTCTTCTTTGCGGTAACCATTGTACTGGCGCTGGGCAACTTTACGGTGATGTTAAGGTAGGGGGGGGGCCGGAGGTCAATGGAAATTATCAAGAATTTGGTTCAAACCTTGATTATAATTGTTATCCTAGCTGTCTTTCTAGATATGCTTCTTCCCACCGGTCAGATGAAGCCCTACGTTAAAATGGTGATGGGACTGCTGGTTATTATTGCCGTTCTCCAAGCGATAAGCGGTCTTCTACAGCAAGATTGGCTGCAGGAAGTCCCCCGTGTTAAGGCTCGGGCAGGAGGGCCGGGACCGCCTCTAGAGGAAATAGTGACTGCCGGAAAGCAACTACAACTGGAAAATCAAAACAAAGCATTGGAAAAGTATCGCCAGGGTATTTCCGCCCAGGTGTTATCACTGGCAAAGTTAAGTCCCGGGGCCAAAGTAGTAGATGCAGATGTGAAAATTTCAGATGAATCCGAAGAGGAAGGATACGGAAGAATCACACATATTACTCTAACTGTTGACACGTCAGCAGAACAAGCAGATAACCCAGGTGAGACCGGTGACCCTATTCAGCCGGTTCAAATAAATGTGGGTAAATCAGGAAGCTCACTTGAAAATACGCAACAAGGTGACATACCACCGGAACTAATCGTGGAAATTAAGAAAGTAAAGGAATATATTGCCGGGTTTTATAACCTGTCTCCTGACCATGTTTCCATAAATTATATAAACCCTTAAACAGGAGGTGTTTCCAGTGAACAACAGATGGAACGAGTACTTGCAAAAGCTTCGTGGCCAACACAAAAAGATCTTTATATTGTCCGCTTTAACATTAGTGGGGCTGCTGCTGGTGATTTACGATCCGGGAGAAGAAGAACCTCCCGGGGGAGGAGACCCCCCAGGAGCTGGTCCTACACCGATTAACGAACAAAATATCCGGACCGGGCAAGATAAGCAGGGCATGGAAGCAGAAGAACAGGAAATGGCAAAAACTCTGGAGGTCATGCTCAGCGCAATAAGTGGAGTAGGCAAAGTTAGAGCTTCGGTTGAGCTGGCTACCTCAACCAATAGTAACTATTCTTTTAACACCGAGCAGGCCGAAAATGTAACAGAGGAGACAGACCAGTCCGGTGGTACACGGACCACCACCGAGACTAACGCAAGGGAACAGCTGGTTCTTGTACAGGGCTCGCAGGGCAGCGAAAGTCCTGTCACAGAACAAGAGATTGCCCCTAACGTTGCAGGAGTAATGATTATAGCCGAAGGTGCTTCCGAACCGGAAGTAAAGGCACGCCTGTTCCAGGCGGTTCAGATATCCTTGGGAGTTGACCCGCACAAAGTAATTGTGCTTCCAATGGAAAGGGGGGCAAATTAAATGCCCAGGTTGATTAGAATTAGCTGGCGAAATTTGATGCTCTTCTTTTTAGCCCTGATAGGCATCATCTTTTTTGCCATCGGTTGGAATGGATTGCCGGAAGAGGAAAATGAGACATCCCCAACCAGTGCCAATGTAATCAAAATGCCCGTTGATGCGCCGGAAAAAGATAATGGCGGTGCTAACTATTTTGTAGACTCCAGAATGGGACGTCAGCGGGCTAGAGGACAGCAACTGGAAACATTAAGGGGAATTATCAATAACCCCGCCAGTAAGCAGGAGATTCGCAGTGAGGCCCAGCAGTCAATAATGACAATCAGTGAAAACATTTCCATGGAAATGGAATTGGAAAGCTTGATTCGGGCTAAGGGGTTTGACGACTCCGTGGTTTATCTAAAGGATAATAATGCTACCGTGGTGGTTAAATCCGCTGCCCTCACACCGGAAGAGGCGGCACGGATTTGCGACCTGGTGTCAAGGGGTACAGGAATGTCTGAACAAAATATAGTGGTCATTCCTACCCGGTAAAGACCTTTTTGCCTGGCCGGTGCTTAGTATTCCACATTGCGTAATTTTCCGTAATTTGGTATACTTTTCATGATCACTATCTGGGGGGATTTTGTCTATGGATCAAAAAGATATCTTATTAAATGAAGAGAAAAACGGCCTGGGATCTATACGCATAGCTGATGAAGTAGTCCGCATTGCAGCAGGTCTGGCAGCTACGGAAGTTGCAGGGGTCGCTGGTATGAGTGGCGGAGTTGTGGGCGGCATTACCGAGATGTTGGGCCGCAAGAACATGACCAAAGGCGTAAAGGTGGAAGTGGGCGAAAAAGAGAGCGCTGTTGACCTTTACGTTATTGTTGACTATGGAGTACGCATCCCCGAGGTGGCAGCCAATATTCAGGAAGCAGTAAAAAAGGCCATTGAGGACATGACCGGCTTATCCGTGGTGGAGGTAAATGTAAACATTCAGGGAGTAGCCTTTCACGGTGAATTTAAAGAAGAAAAAGAAGATACACGCTTAAAGTAATAGAATAGTATAGTAGGGAGGGGGAGGGTGCATACCGTGAAATTAAAATTATTCCGGTCAGTCTTGTTGAAGAATACACGCAAGTCGGTACCTATTGGGGAAAATTACTTGGGCCGGATAGGTATTTCATTGTCCACCTTGGAATCCCTGGCCCAAAGAAAGGTCATGCAAATTCCCGAAATAAAGGATGCTAATATTAAGGCGGAAACTCTAGCGCGTATAACTGTTAGGTTTTTGGTTAATGTTTCTGTGCGTGAAAAAACCCCCTCCCTAAGCGAAATAATTGAAATTGCCATTCAAGAAGAGATTTGCTCATTAACCGGTTTTAAACAGCATAATATAGAGGTAGTTTTAAACAATGTCACTGTGGACAAGTCCCGTGTAAAATAATAATAGTCACAGCTGAAATATCTCTCGAGAGGTTGGTACATATGACCAGGCGTCAGGCAAGGGAATTCGCAATGCAGATTTTGTTTGAGATCCAATTAGGAAATGGTGATGTAGAAGCGGTCTTGGAAAGAAATAGGCGGGAAAAAAAATTAAAGGAGACCGATACCTCTTTTCTACAGCAATTGGTACACGGTGTTTTAGATAATATTTCCACACTGGACGACATTATTGCCCGTTTAAGCCGGGAATGGGACGTCAAACGACTAGCATTGGTGGACAAAACGCTTTTGCGTATATGTCTGTTTGAAATGCTTTACCTACCTGACATACCGTATAATGTTTCCATTAACGAGGCTATAGAGTTAGCCAAGGTTTACTCAGGTGATGACTCCCCTAAATTCATTAATGGCATACTGGGCAAAGTGGTTGAAACCCCCTCCCTTTACATTCCGCATGCATCCTCACCATCGACCGAAACCAATGATACTACTGGCGGACCCGGATAAACCCGGGTCTTATTTATTTAAAAATTTTGTCCAGAACTAAAACAATAGCAGGAATCGCTGGTTAAATATCGAAGTCTTTTTTCAGAATAGCTAGAGGGAGGGGTTAGGGTTTTTTATGTTCAAAATATTGCAAAAACGAGTATTCTCACCCATCATTAAAGAATTTGTTGTTGAAGCACCGCGGGTTGCAAAGAAATGCGAGCCAGGTCAGTTTGTTATTCTGCGCATCCACGAGGAAGGCGAGCGCATTCCCCTTACCATCGCCGATTTTGACAGGGAAAAGGGAACCATAACTATTGTGTTCCAGGAAGTAGGCAAAACCACCATGCAGCTGGGAGCAATGGAAGCGGGAGATTATATAAAAGATTTTGTTGGTCCTTTAGGTGAACCTTCTCACATTGAAAACTTCGGTACCGTTGTGTGCGTTGGTGGTGGCGTGGGTATTGCGCCGGTGCACCCAATTGCCCGGGCCCTTAAGGAGGCTGGGAATGAAGTTATTGGCATCATTGGATCCAGAAACAAAGAGCTTCTTTTCTGGGAAGATAAAATGAAAGAAGCTTGCTCGGAACTGCATGTGACCACTGATGACGGCTCCTATGTCAGGCAGGGTTTCGTCACCGATGTACTCAAGGAAATAGTAGAAGACAGGGGTAAAGAAAATATAGCCATGGTTTTGACCATCGGCCCACAGCCCATGATGAAAGCAACCTGCGGCACGACTAAGGAATACGGCCTTAAGACTGTTGTCAGCCTTAATTCTGTTATGGTTGACGGGACCGGGATGTGTGGATGCTGCCGTGTCTCTATTGGAGGGGAAACTAAATTTGTTTGCGTGGACGGCCCGGAGTTTGACGGGCACGATGTGGATTGGGCTGAGCTCACTCGCCGTGGATCGATTTTCAAGCAGGAGGAGCAGCGTGCCATAGAAAACCACAAGTGCCAGTGCGGATGTGGAGGTGGCAAATAATGACTGAGAATAAAAAGCCCAAAAAAGAAATTATCCCCGTAAAAAATCCCATGCCGGCCCAGGATGCCCAGGAGCGTGCCCGTAATTTCAGTGAAGTGGCTTTGGGATACACGGAGGAAATAGCAGTAGCCGAGGCAAAAAGGTGTTTGGACTGTAAAAAGCAGCCCTGCCGACAAGGCTGCCCGGTAGAAGTAGATATCCCAGCTTTCCTTAACTTGGTTGCTGAGCGGGATTTCGACGGCGCCATCAAGAAAATCAAGGAAAAAAATGCGCTTCCCGCTGTTTGTGGACGTGTATGTCCCCAAGAGAGCCAGTGTGAAAGTTACTGTACCCTGGGCAAGAAACATGACCCCGTTGGTGTAGGCCGGGTGGAGCGTTTTTGCGCTGATTGGGAACTGCAAAAAGGAGTTACAACCCCGTCAGTGGAAGGTCTTACCGGCAAAAATGTAGCGGTAATTGGCTCCGGTCCGGCCGGACTCACCTGTGCTGCTGACCTGGCCAAAAAAGGACACAAGGTAACTATTTTTGAGGCCCTGCACGTGGCAGGCGGTGTTTTGATGTATGGAATTCCTGAATTTCGCTTACCTAAAGATGTAGTCCAGGCTGAGGTGGAAAACCTCAAGCAATTGGGCGTTGACATAGAGGTTAATTCAGTAGTTGGTAAGGCAACTACCGTGGATGAGCTGCTGGAAGAAGAAGGTTTTGACGCTGTGTTCATCGGCACCGGTGCCGGCCTGCCATACTTTATGAAGATTCCCGGGGAGAATGCCTGTGGTGTATACTCTGCTAATGAGTTTCTTACCCGCACCAACCTTATGAAAGGTTACAAGTTCCCTGATTGGGATACACCCATTAAAATTGGCAGCAAAGTAGCTGTTATCGGCGGCGGAAACGTTGCCATGGACGCTGCCCGTACCGCATTGCGTTTGGGAGCGGCAGAATCGTGGATTATATACAGACGTTCTAAGGAAGAACTACCGGCCCGGGCAGAAGAAGTTGAGCACGCTGAGGAAGAGGGCGTTAAATTTGATCTCTTAAGAAGTCCTGTGGAAATAATTGCTGACGACAATGGGTGGGTAACCGGGCTGAAATGTATTAAGTATGAGCTTGGTGAACCCGATGATTCCGGTAGACGCAGGCCCGTTGCCATAAAAGGCTCAGAGTATACAATGGATATGGATACCGTGGTCATAGCCATCGGCCAGGGGCCAAACCCGCTGGTCCCAAGAACTACTAAGGGACTGGAGTTGAATAAGAAAGGTAATATTACAGCTGACCTGGAAACCGGAGCCACTTCTAAGCACGCTGTGTATGCAGGCGGTGACGTGGTAACCGGCGCGGCTACAGTTATTCTAGCTATGGGTGCAGGACGCAAAGCTGCCAATGCTATTCATGAATACCTGGGCAGCAAGAAATAAAAAGGGATGGGAGGAAATTAAATGGCGGCAAACGTTATCTCTGGGAAAGAAGTTGCACAGCAAATTAGGGCCGAAATAAAGGTCGAGGTGGATGAGCTGAAGCAAAAGCATAATGTAGTTCCCGGCCTGGTAACCATCTTGGTAGGAGAAAACCCTGCATCGGTCAGCTATGTAACCGCTAAAAGCAAAACGGCTAAGGAGCTGGGCTACAATTCGATTCAGGACGATCAGCCCGGGGACATCTCGGAAGAAGATCTTCTGGCACTGGTTGACAGGTATAATAACGACGATTCTATCCATGGTATTTTAGTACAGCTTCCTTTACCTAAGCATATTGATGCTAACAAGGTTCTGTACGCTATTAATCCTGATAAGGATGTGGATGGGTTTCACCCGGTTAATGTAGGGAAACTGGTAATTGGTGAGGCCATTTTTAAGCCCTGCACACCGGCTGGAATTCAAGAACTCCTGATTAGAGGCGGAGCCGAAACAAAGGGCGCGCACACTGTAATAGTGGGCAGGAGTAATATTGTGGGTAAACCTATTGCCAATATGCTGATCCAAAAGGGACCGGGAGCTAACTCAACGGTTACCGTTGTCCATACCGGCACCAAGGATATTGCTTACCATACGAAGCAGGCCGATATCCTGATTGTTGCCGCCGGACAGCCCAAGGCAGTTACCGCCGATATGGTTAAAGAAGGTGCTGCTGTTATTGATGTTGGTGTAAACAGAATAGGTCAGACCCCGGAAGGTAAAGCAAAGCTTGTTGGTGATGTTGATTACGAGCCTGTAAAAGAAAAAGCCAGTTTGATTACACCCGTTCCCGGCGGTGTAGGCCCCATGACCATTACCATGTTAATGAAGAACACATTAGCAGCATACAAGTATAGTTTAAACGAGAAATAAGAGAGAGTGAGTGGAGTATAATTATAGCACAGGTGTTTGCACCTGTGCTATAATTATTTCTAGTGGCAAACTAAGGACAACCAGCCTCTTGCGCTAAGGCCGGATAACAAATTATTTTGCTTATAGTCCCAAACAGGCTACGGACAAACCTGCCATTTGCGCAGAGCGAATGCATTGAATCGAGCCGTGGCCAGGCTTAGCGAAGCCGATAAGCGGAAGCGGGGCTGAGCACAGGACGTGCGAAGCCGCCCCTTGAGCCAGGACGGCGGACAGCAATGGCATCACCGCTGTTTTCGGAATACAACTCTTATCTAAGCCATTGCTGAAATATCTGGTCTTAAGATGAGGCTTACTAATTTGGGAACCCCGCTGGAGCGTTCGGCTGAGCCTTAGCCTGGCCAGGCGAGATGAATTGCAATGAGCGGGCGCAAAAGGCAGGTTAAGCAACCAGCCCTGGCTGGCCAAAGGCCGGCCGGATGACAAACCTGGGAAAAGTCAGGGGGAAAACTATTTTATGCGTACCCTTACTGTTTCAGAATTAACATCGCACATAAAAGATAGGATAGAAAACGATCACGTCCTGGCCAATCTATGGGTGCAAGGAGAAATCTCCAATTTTAAGGCAGCCGCCTCCGGGCATTTATACCTCACCTTAAAAGACCGTAACTCATGCGTTAAGGTAGTGATGTTTCGTTCGCGTGCCCGTTTCCTAAACTTTTTACCCGAAGACGGAATGTCGGTGGTGATAAGAGGTTACATATCTGTTTATGAGCCCAGTGGTCAGTACCAGCTATATGCCCAAGGTATTGAGCCCAGTGGCACGGGCGCCCTCTATGTCGCCTTTGAACAGCTTAAGAAAAAGCTCCATCAAGAAGGTCTTTTTGATGATCAAGTAAAAAAAGAATTACCTAAATATCCACGCCGCATCGCCTTGATCACATCTCCTACGGGAGCGGCCATACGGGATATGATCGGCATTTTAAGACGGCGCTGGCCAAGTCTACAAATCATTTTAGTGCCGGTAAAAGTGCAGGGTAATGACGCCCCTGGCCAGATTTCCTCTGCCATAGAATTGGTCAATAGTTTTAGAGAAGTTGATCTGGCCATTGTGGGGCGAGGAGGCGGGTCGTTAGAGGAGCTTTGGGCTTTTAATACAGAAACGGTAGCCAGGGCAATATTCAGCTCCCGCATTCCCATCATATCGGCAGTAGGACACGAAACAGATTACACAATTGCTGACCTGGTTGCTGATCTTCGGGCCCCTACACCGTCTGCAGCGGCGGAACTGGCAGTACCGGACGGCCTTGATACAAGAAGGTATATACAAAATATCTGTTCTCGGCTAACTCGCATCATGGTGGAAACAATAAGGGAACAGCGGCAAAGGGTTGAAATCTCGGCGAGAAGCCCGGTAATGTTGAGGCCTGTTGATTCCCTTACCAGCAGACGCCATCAGGTTGTGGATCATTTACAGAAACAGTTACTAAATACCGTTTCGCAATCCATATCTAGAGACCGGAGTAGATTGTCGGAGCAAGCAGGACGCTTGCAGGCATTAAGCCCTTTGGCAACACTGGCCAGGGGATTTAGTATTTGCACCTCGGAGAAGGGTGAGATAATCCATTCCAGCAAACAGGCCGGTAAGGGACAACACGTGAACATATATCTTAATGATGGCTCTCTGGACTGTGAAGTTAAGAATCGATACCCTGCAAATAATTAGTCCACGTATGAAGACAAAACTCATGGTAATTGGAGAAAAACCCTTTCTTTTACCAAGGTTTCTGTTATAATATGGGGCAAACAAACCATAGAAGTATATATGGAGGTATATAATGAGCGATAGTGAGCTCAGTTTTGAAAAGGCTCTCAGCCGGCTGGAGGAAGTAGTTAAGCAGTTGGAGGATGGACAGGTGCCTCTGGAAGAGGCTTTGGAATTGTTCTCCGAAGGCATCCGCCTTTCTAAAATATGCAACAATAAACTTGACAATGTGGAACAAAGAGTTCAACTGCTTCTCACGGATTCCGATGGAAAACCCGTGCTTAGGGAAACAGATTCTGCAATCGGTGGAGGAAACGAATGATGGGCTTCTTACAGCAGCTACAGGTAAAGGCATCAAAGGTGGAAGAGGCTCTCAACTCATACCTCCCTCCGGCAGACACGTACCCGACGGTAATTCATGAAGCCCTGCGCTACAGTATAACTGCCGGGGGAAAAAGACTGCGGCCGGTGTTAACTTTAGCCGCTGCTGAAACTTTAGGCAGAGACCCCGGCCCGGTAATGCCCGCTGCATGTGCTATTGAACTGATCCATACCTATTCACTGGTACATGATGACCTCCCAGCCATGGATAATGATGACTATCGCCGGGGCAAACTCACCAGTCATAAGATTTACGGAGAGGCTATGGCCATCTTGGTTGGAGATTCCCTGTTGACCCTTGCTTTTGAATTGCTTACCAGGACCGGAACGGATGAAGGCATATCTTCGGATAGGGTGCTTAAAGTAATATCAGAGGTGGCCCATGCATGTGGCACCGGTGGGTTAATCGGTGGACAGGTAGCAGACCTGGTTTTCGAAAACAAAGCTATTACCGCACCTGATTTAGACTACATACACAGTCACAAAACCGGGGCGCTGTACAGGGTGGCCGTCAGGTCAGGTGCCATATTGTCCGGTGCGTCTGCCAAAGAAATTAAGGATCTGACAGAATACGCCGACAATCTGGGCCTGGCATTTCAGATTATTGATGATATTCTGGACATTGAGGGTGATGCGGAGAAGCTTGGCAAGCCAATTGGAAGTGATGAAAAGAATATGAAAGCCACTTATCCCTCTCTTTATGGCCTTACGGCCGCAAAGGAAAAGGCGAGAGATATTGCCATGCAGGCTGAAATGGCCCTTGAGCCTTTCGGCACAAATGCTCGGTTTATGCGAGAATTGTTACACTTCATTTTATCCAGGGATTCTTAATCTTTGTTCCACCAACAGAGATGTTCGTAATTTGCTACTTCACTAAGCAACGTGATATAATACTGAGGTGATATAAATGATGAGGGGGCAAGTGACGCTGTATTCTAGTCAAAACAACCTTTTCTGAAGGCGGGCCTAAAAATCCGTCAAGGGCACACCAATGAAGTTCCTGGTGCTGGCTGCTGACGCCCAGTTGGGGGTCGGTACTGGGAGTTAAGGAGGCGGGGCGACCCACAATGGCATGTGGGCGTTGACCCTACTTCCGCGGAGGCCCAAGTGCGTGGGAATTGCTAGTCGCAATAACTATGGCTTGGGGTATGAACCTGCTCGTGGTAAAAAGCTGCGTGCAGCGTAGCCTGCCTTGAGTGGTAGCGGTGGATCCCCTGGTATGTAAGCAGATAACAAAGGGCCCTGCGGTATCTGCCTACTGGTGAAACCGTTACTGCAAAAGAGGCTAGGAAAAGGATTGTTTTGTCGGGGAAAACCCCTAGACAGTTTGCATCCGGCATGGCGGTGTGGGCTTTGCAGTGCGGACTAAGTGGCAATCCGGCCCCGGTTTCGGCAATCAAAAAAGGCCGAGGCCGGAAGTCTCCTTAAAGGGAAACCGCCGTCATGGCGACATGCGGTGGAGACTTGGGAAAACCTGCCGGACCTCAAGCCGTAACATTAACCCATATTGCTGTCCTTGCCCTCTTCAAAATTTACCTCATTACATGAGGTGACTTTTTTTGGGAAATAATAAGTCAACTGTTTCCGTCTGGTACATATTAGGTGTCGGAATAGTCTCATTTGTCCTGGCAGCGATTTTCTTTAATTTATCGCAATTGTTAGCTCAAAAACTAAATAACCTTTTTATTTCGGCCTTTTTTTTAATCCTTATTATTCTGATAGGGATCATTTTTGATACCGTGGGTACGTCCGCAGCAGCTTCCACTGAAGCGACATTTCATTCTCGTGCAGCAAAAAAAGTAACGGGAGCGAGACAAAGTGTTTATCTGGTTAGAAATGCCGATAAAGTAGCCAACATTGCTAATGATGTGGTTGGCGATATAGCAGGGACTGTCAGCGGAGCCCTTGGAATTGCTTTAGTATTGCAGATTGTCAGTTACTATCCCGGTATAAATAAGTTTTTGCTTACTATGATAATCACTGCCGTTATTGCAGCGATCACTGTTAGCGGCAAAGCATTTGGTAAAAAAACGGCGTTAAGTAAAGGTAACGATATAATTTTTATAGTGGGCAAAATTATAGCTGGCATTGAGAAATTTACCGGTTATGATTTCGTGCCCCAGCGGCGCAGATGAAATCTTCCTGGAAAGAAGCCATGCCGTGATGGAAGGTGAAATATTGACAAAAATTCTTCAGACAGTTAACTCTCCTCAAGATTTACGTCCCCTATCAATAACTGGATTAAATAAGCTGGCCCAGGAAATAAGGGATGAGATTATTTCCACTGTATCCAGAAACGGGGGACACCTGGCACCAAACTTGGGAGTCGTTGAATTAACGTTGGCCCTGCACAGTGTATTTAACTCACCCGAAGACAAATTCGTCTGGGATGTGGGTCATCAAAGCTATACTCATAAATTAGTAACTGAACGCCGGGACACTTTTCATACTATCCGCCAATTCGGGGGGTTAAGCGGGTTCCCCCGCCCTTCAGAAAGTGTATATGATGCGTTCGGTACCGGTCACAGTAGTACCAGTATTTCTGCTGCCCTGGGGTTAGCTCAGGCCAGGGATCTAAACGCTGAGCGCCATCATGTAATCGCCGTCATTGGAGATGGTGCCATGACCGGAGGTATGGCTTTTGAAGCGTTGAACCATGCCGGGCACTTAAAAAAGAATTTGATTGTCGTTCTTAACGACAATGAAATGAGTATTTCTCCTAATGTGGGTGGATTAGCCAGTTACTTTACCCGTCTCAGAACCGACCCTATGTATTCGCGTGGTAAAGATGAAGTGGAACAACTTCTACGCAAAATACCTGCTATAGGCACAACTGTTCTTAAAGTGGTTGACAGGCTCAAGGACAGTCTCAAATACCTCGTAGTCCCGGGTATGTTTTTCGAGGAGCTTGGCTTTTTTTATTACGGACCGGTGGACGGGCATAACTTACAAAACTTAATTGCCACTTTCAAACAGGCGAGAGATACCCAAGGCCCTGTGTTAGTACACCTGATTACCAGAAAAGGAAAAGGGTATTCACCGGCTGAAAACAGCTCCGCAAAGTTTCATGGAATTGGGCCTTTCAATATATCCAACGGAAAAGCGACAAAGGAAAAGAAACCGCCCTCTTATACGGAGGTCTTTGGTGACGCGCTGACCAAAGAGGCAGAGGAAAATGATAAGATAGTAGCCATTACGGCAGCCATGACTAGCGGTACCGGTTTGACCGAATTCTCACATCGTTACCCCAATAGGTTTTTTGACGTGGGCATTGCCGAGCAACATGCGGTAACAATGGCTGCCGGTCTGGCCAAAGGCGGTTGCAGACCGGTGGTGGCAATTTATTCTACTTTCCTGCAAAGAGCCTATGACCAAATACTGCATGATGTCTGTCTGCAGAATCTCCCGGTACTATTTGCCATTGACAGGGCAGGTCTGGTTGGTGATGACGGCCCAACTCACCACGGGTTATTTGATTATTCTTACCTCAGGGGTATACCTAATATGACCATTATGGCACCGAAGGATGAAAATGAGCTGCGAGACATGTTGAGGACAGCACTACATCACTCGGGGCCTTGTGCCGTTCGTTATCCTCGGGGCTCCGGTACAGGAGTTCCCTTAGCAGATGAACCGGCAATCCTTCCCATTGGAAGGGCCGAAATATTACGTGAAGGAAATGATATTACATTTCTAGCAGCAGGAAATTGTTGTTCACTGGCGCTGGAGGCGGCAGATGTTTTGGCCTCCCGGGAAATTCAGTGTTCCGTCATCAATGCCCGGTTTATTAAACCACTGGATAAGGAGTGTATATTAAAATATACCTCCGGTACAGGAAACATCATAACAGTGGAAGAAAATGCTTTGCACGGTGGTTTTGGAAGTGCCGTGCTGGAGATGTTGAGTGACCACGGCAGATCCAATTACCGAATGCAGCGAGTAGGAATACCCGATACATTCGTGGAACATGGGAAACCGGCTCAACTCCGGGCTAAATACGGTTTAACCGTAGAATCGTTAGTACAAAAATCGCTGGAGATGCTTGGAATCAGCCAGGTGCATAACGTAACCACGGTTAAAATTCAGGCTGGGGGTTCATAAAACAGTGGGGTCAAAAAAAGCAAAAGACAGGCTTGATGTTCTGTTAGTCCAAAAGGAATTATTTGCTACCAGGGAACAGGCCAAGGCTGCTGTTATGGCCGGTCAAGTCATTGTAAATGATCAAAAAGTTGACAAACCCGGCAAGAGTTTTGACCTCCAGGCCCGGATTAAGGTTTTGGAAAAGCCTAGGTACGTAAGCAGGGGCGGCTTAAAATTAGAAAAGGCTGTTCATGAATTTGGTGTGGATTTGCACGGAAGGATTGTTCTGGATATAGGGGCATCCACCGGAGGCTTTACAGATTGCGCTCTGCAAAACGGTGCGCAGAAGGTCTATGCTGTAGATGTAGGTTACGGCCAACTGGACTGGTCACTCCGGAATGACCCCCGGGTAGTAGTCATGGAAAGGACAAATATAAGGTATCTGCAACCCGAAAGGCTCACAGATATGCCGGACTTTGTTACAGTAGATGTCTCTTTTATTTCCCTCACGCTGGTTCTGCCCAGAGTTGATGTGCTAACTGCCCCGGACGCTGAAGGTATAGCTCTGATTAAACCGCAATTTGAAGCAGGGAGGGGCAAAGTAGGAAAAAAAGGTGTAGTTCGAGACCCGGCTGTACATAACGAGGCACTGAATAAGATAGCAGGAACAGTAATAGATTTGGGCTGGGGCATAGAAAGATTGGATTATTCACCGGTGAAGGGCCCTGAAGGAAACATTGAGTATCTAATGCATTTCAAAAAGAATTTTAACTCGGCCATTAGAGTGCAAACTACTATCAACAGTGTGATTGAATCAGCCCATCTCGGCCTTAACTGAGGGGCTTTTTTGTTTTTACCGGTCATCATTAAAGACTTGCCTTTTTAGACTTCACTTTTTTTGAGTAAAAAGAGGTTTTTAACAGGAAAAATAAGTAGTACTATAGTAGTAAAGAAGATATAAACTTCCTATGCTCCTAAAAATATACAGGGGGTAATTTTTTGAAAAACATAGGGATCTGGGCTAACGTTGAGAAAAAAGGGGTACTAGAATTATTGGTAGATATAATCCGGTGGCTGGAAGCTAAAGAATGTAATGTTCTTTTGGACCGGGAGGTTGCTGTTGCCCTGGATAAGAAACCCCATAACAGCAACTTCCCGGAGCTTATTCAACAGGCCGACATGCTACTGGTGTTAGGCGGAGATGGAACTATCCTCAATTGTGCCCGGGTGTCTGCGCCCTATAATATCCCCTTATTCGGTATTAACATGGGGCGCTTGGGATTCTTAACTGAAACTGAGCTACCCGAACTATTCGTATCACTGGATAAATTACTGCTGGGCAATTTTCGTGTGGAAGAACGAATGATGTTACAAGCCCGGGTAATCCGGGGTGAAGAAAATATTGAGGAGACTATCGCCTTAAATGACGTGGTTATTACCAAAGGCGGTTTCGCGAGAATAATTATGCTGGAAACAATGGTGGATGAACAATTTTTCACTACCTATCCCGCAGATGGTATCATTGTAGCTAGTCCCACAGGTTCAACTGCATACTCCCTTTCAGCCGGGGGACCGCTGGCAGTTCCCAACCTGGAATTAATGATCATAACACCTATCTGTCCTCATGGCCTTTGGGCCCGCCCTCTCGTTATATCCTCAAGCAGTGAAGTTAAAGTGAATTTACTTTCCGATCAAGGTGAAGTAATGCTGACAGTAGACGGGCAGTACGGTTTAAAATTGAAGCAGGGAGATTCCGTAGTCATAAGTCGCGCACCATACCGTGCCAAATTTTTGAAACTTGCAGACCGTAATTTTTTCGGTATCTTAAGACAAAAACTAAAGCAGGGTGACAGAAATGTGTGATTATGCGTTTTTAGGGGGCATGGGGGAATCACCCCGCGCCGTAAATATTGCGCAGCTTTTCATCGGGCATATACTAAAGCCCGGTGACACTGCCATCGATGCAACTACTGGAAACGGCAATGATACACTGTTCCTGGCCAAGTTAGTGGGACAGGCCGGGAAGGTATATTCTTTTGACATTCAGGCAGATGCTTTAACTAAAACACGCTCACGACTGGAGAAAGAAGGATTAACAGGTAATGTTACATTATACAAAAGAGGACATGAGTTCATGGACGAATATATAAATGTTAATTCGTGCCAGGCCATAATGTTTAATTTAGGCTACCTGCCGGGAGGTAATAAAAATATCACATCCCTTCCTCAAACAACCCTTCAGGCAACGGAAAAGGCGTTAGAAGCACTAGCCCCGGGAGGGCGGCTGAGTATGGTTGTTTACCGCGGCCATCCCGGTGCCGTAGAAGAGGCCGAAACTTTGGACAATGTTATTTCATCACTTGATGCATATTTATTTTGGACCGCCAGAATGACTTTTCCTAACAAGGATGATTCTTCTCCATATGTGATTCTGGTACAAAAAAAGGGTGGATGCAAAAAGTGAAAGCCTGGCGCCAGAAAAAGATCCTGGAAGTTATTTCTCGAAGGCCCGTTTCAACGCAAGGACAGTTGGTAAAGACGCTCAGGGAGGCAGGGTTTATCGTAACCCAGGCTACCATCTCCAGAGATATCAGAGAATTAGGACTTGTGAAAACCGTAGGAGAGAACGGAAACACCCATTACAGTTCCTCTGAACACTCTGTTTGGCTACAAAATACTGACCGTTTAAAAAGGTTGTTTAAAGACTCGGTAGTTTCCATGGATTATAGTGAGAACTTGATCATTGTGAAGACACACCCAGGAGAGGCTCAAGGTTTTGCTTCCGCCCTGGATCTTGCTAATTGGGAGGAAGTTATCGGTACGGTTGGCGGTGATGACACGGTACTGATAATAGTAAAACCTAAACGCGCAACACCTAACGTAATAAACCGCCTGACCACCCTTGCAGGAAGGTGATCTAATGATATTGAGTCTGGAAATAACAAATTTTGGCCTTATTGAAGGCCTTAAATTACCGCTAAAACCGGGACTTACCGTCTTGACCGGTGAAACCGGTGCAGGAAAATCTATTATCATTGATGCTTTGCAAGTCGCTTTAGGGGGAAGGGCATATGGTGAATACATACAAAGCGGTAAAGAAAAAGCGCTGGTACAAGCGGTATTCGAAATCGGTAATTTGCCAGATTTAAGAGAGGTTTTAGAGTCAACCGGACTGGAGCCCGAAGATGATTATTTGATCTTAACAAGGCAGCTGTCCAGGTCAGGACGCAATTTCTGCCGGGTAAACGGCCAGGTAACAACATTGCAATTATATAAACAAGTAGGCAATTTCCTATTAGATTTGCACGGACAACACGAACAGCAATCGCTATTAAACACGGGTAGGCACATGGAATTACTTGATAGGTTTAGCGGCGAGAAACTGTTGGATACCAAAGCAAAAGCAAAAAAGATATTTAGGGAATGGCAGTCAGCTAAACAAAGGTTGGATGAAATTAGGGCAAACCGCAGAGAGCGAGTAAGAAAAGCAGATATGCTGCGATTTCAGGTAGAAGAAATTGATTCAGCTCTGCTCAAAGAAAATGAAGAAGAAGATTTGATAGCTGAAAAAACCTGCGTAGCCAACGCAGAGACTATTGCTCAACTGGCCCATTCGGGATACGTAGCCCTTTATGCCGGAGACAGTTATGCTCCCTCCGCCGTGGACCAATTAGGGAAAGCAGTGGTAAGCCTGGAAAAACTAAAGGAATTTGATGCTGGCATTGAACCCTTATTGGAAGCGGTTTCCTCTGCCCTATACCAGGTGGAGGAAGCAGCACGAGACCTTGCTTCTTATCGCGACAATGTGGAATTTCAGCCCGGACGACTCGACCAAATAGAAAACCGGCTCAGCGAAATCTCACGTTTAAAACTAAAATACGGCGAGTCTGTGGCCAAGATTCTATCTTACAGAGATTACGCGGTAGCAGAACTTGAAGAACTTGATAACAGTGAAGAGATGGAATCAGCTCTGGACCAAGAGTGCCTTAAATTGGGACAGTCATATGAAAAGTATGCACACCAACTAACCGAACTCAGAGTTAATGCTGCCAACAAGCTTAAGTCCGCGGTGGAAAAAGAACTACACGACCTGGAAATGAAAGGTGTGTTGTTAGAAGCTAGGCTGACGCCCTCGGAACAAGGGCCTCATGGAGTGGAAGAGGTGGAGTTTGTTATTTCCACAAACCCGGGTGAACCCCCCAAACCATTGGCCAAAGTGGCCTCCGGTGGCGAATTGTCAAGAATAATGCTAGCCTTTAAAAACATTTTTGCATCTGTGGACCAAATTCCGTCTTTGGTTTTTGATGAGGTTGACACCGGCATAGGCGGAAAAACCTTACAGGCAGTAGCTCGTAAATTGGAGGACTTGAGTCACTATCGACAAACCATGGTGGTCACCCACGCTCCCACTATTGCTGCACTGGCAGATAATCATTTCCATGTTCATAAGCATTCTAATGCAGATCAAACAAGCATCGAAATTACATTACTGAAGGGACAGGACAGGGTTAAAGAGCTGGCCAGAATGCTGGGCGGCAAAGAAATGTCGCAGACAGTATTGCAGCACGCGCGCCAACTTTTGGAGCAAAAGATGCCTCAAAAATTATGAGGCATTTTTTTATGCGCATAAGGGAACTGATTTAGCGCGTCTTTTTTTTACGGAAATCAAACAAAAAACTAACAACAGTACTTCTGCCCCTGTGAACAATGCGTTTGGCAAACAACGGTAGATAAGGGCCGAATATTAGCATTCTGCTCAGGCCAATTTAATAATACACTGCGATGCTTAAGCCATGCCAAACAAACAAATGAAAAAAAGGAGGTGAAACATCTAACAAATACATGAGGGAGTGATTGACCTGAGCAGCAGCAAACATTGCAGCAAAAATATTTGCATACACTTGACATTATTCTTTCTCGTTTGTTTTCTTTTATCCGGTCAAATGCTAAGTTTTTTAGCTTTTCCCTCTCACAAAAGTGTTTTTGTCGGTGATAAGTTAGAACCTAACTTATATATTCCCCGGGCTGTCTTAAAAAATTTGAGCCTGCAAGTTAATTCAGAAAGTCAGCAAATTTTAGAAACCAATGGAACACCAGGCACCGATTTTTCCATCTCGCCTGGCGCTGAACTTCCAGTTGCCAATACTCCGGGAACCTTTCACATGCAGGTGAAACTCTTTGGTCTCATTCCGGTGCGGGAAATGGTAGTAAATGTGGTTCCACGCGTTAAAGTAATACCAGGTGGACAGTCCATAGGTGTCCTTTTACACACCAATGGTGTAATGGTGGTAGGAATCGCTGATATTACAACAGAAAGTGGTAAAAAGGAAAATCCTGCTGCCGCAGCCGGAGTAGAAGTAGGTGATGTGATTTTAAAGGTAAACGGTCTTGCCATAAAAAGCGATACGCAGCTGCGAAAAATTATCGATAGCTATGGTAAACAGAAAAAACCTCTTTCTCTGCAACTAAAAAGAGGTGCAAAAACTTTTTCCGCATCCGTGCAACCCGATTATTGTCAGGAAACACGTCGATATCGGATGGGATTGTTTATTCGAGATAGCGCTGCCGGTGTAGGGACGCTTACTTTTTACCACCCTGTAAGTGGCCGCTACGGGGCACTCGGACATATGATTGCAGACATCGATACCTCACAACAAATTGACCTTGCCGATGGCTGTATTGTGGGTGCCAGCATTCAGAAAATACATCTAGGTAAAAAAGGGCGGCCGGGTGAAAAAATTGGTTTGTTTGATGGAGAAAGTGGTATATCCGGTGATATTGCTAAAAATTCACAATTTGGCATTTTCGGAAACCTAAATAAACCAATAAAGAACGTTATATACAAAAAACCTATCCCCGTAGCTTTAAACGAAGAAATTGTTAAAGGCCCGGCTAAAATCATTACGGTAGTCAAGGGAGATAACGTTGAACTATATGATATTGAAATCCAAAAGGTTATACCGCAATCTCACGACGGAAAGGGACTCATTATTAAAATAACCGACAGTGAGCTACTTCGTGACACAGGGGGAATAGTACAGGGAATGAGCGGAAGTCCCATCATTCAAAACGGGCGTTTAGTTGGCGCAGTTACTCACGTATTTATTAATGACCCCACTCGAGGCTATGGTGTAATGGCGCAGTGGATGATCCAAGAAGCCGGCATCCTCCCAGAAAATAAAGACAAATTTAAAGTATCTGAGGCTGAAAAGCCTCAAATTTTTTTTGAATAAAATTCCAAATTTTTGCAGCGTTAAGGGAGGAGATTTCCTGTCGCCGTCGAACCTATGATATAAATAGAGATAAAGGTAATATTTTTTTAGGAGGCGGAAATCTAATGATGAAAAACGTAACTAAGCTGGTTATTGCAGATGATAACCGGGAGTTATGCGACCTTTTGCAGGAATTCATAAGCCAACAAGAAGATTTTGAATTATCGGGCATTGCTAACAATGGCAATCAAGCACTGAAACTCATTGAGGAAGTAAGCCCGGACATTGTAGTATTAGACATAATTATGCCTCACCTTGATGGTATTGGGGTACTGGAAAAGTTATCAGCAGGAGTTATTTCTCCCCGTCCAAAAGTGATCATGTTAACTGCATTCGGACAGGAGAGTGTAACTCAAAGAGCCGTTGAACTGGGCGCAGATTATTATATATTAAAACCCTTCGATTTTTCTGTACTTGCCACCAGAATCAGACAATTGGCTGAAGGAGTCAATGTCTCGCAATATATCAATACGTCAAAACCGCAGAACTTGGGAGTAGCAGTGACCAATATCATACATGAAATGGGCGTTCCCGCACACATTAAAGGTTACCATTATTTGCGCGATGCTATTATCATGGTAATTAATGAAGTCAACCTTTTAGGAGCTGTCACTAAGGAATTATACCCTTTGATTGCGAAAAAATACCACACCACTCCCAGCAGAGTGGAGAGGGCCATAAGGCATGCTATTGAGCTAGCCTGGGACCGTGGTAATGTGGAAATGATGAATAAGTTCTTTGGCTATACCATAAATTTGGAGCGTGGCAAGCCCACCAATAGCGAGTTTATTGCCATGGTTGCGGACAAACTGCGTTTAGAGGTTAAGGCCGGGTAAAAAAAAATTGGGAACAAAAATGTAAATAATGCCGTCTATAAAAGTGACCTGGCTGATAAAGTCAGGTTGCTTTTTTTAACATACAGAAAACGACAATTTATCCTTTCCTTGACTATGACAAGGGATGAATATAAAATGTTAAAAGATTGTTAATGGGAGATTTAAAATGCATATCAAAGGTATTGCCCGTGTCGATAAAAAAACAAAAAACCTTGTTAAAAGAATGCAGCCTGGGGAAATAGCTATTATTGATCATGCTGACCTGGATGAAGTTGCTGCTAATTCCTTGGTAGAAAAGAAGGCCAAGGCTATTATTAACGTTGCTAATTCCATTAGCGAGGAATACCCTAACCCAGGCCCATTGCGAATAACAAAGGCCGGAATCCCTTTAATTGACAGTGCCGGTGAGTTGGTAATGGAAGAAATCTCTGAGGGTCAGGAGATAGAAATTGTTGACGGTGCTATTCTTGTTAAAGGAAAAGTTATTGCTTCCGGTAAACTCTTAAGCCAGGATTATGTTAAAATAAAAATGGAACAAGCACGCGATGGCATGGGTAACCTGCTGGCAGATTTTGTGCAAAACACATTGGAATACGCAAAGTCAGAAATAGGTCTTATTTCGGAAGAGTATCCCGTACCGGCAGTGAAAACTACTTTTCAGGACAAGCACGCCCTGATTGTGGTGAGAGGACAAAACTACAAGAGTGACCTAATGACCATAAAATCTTATGTTGAAGAGGTTAAACCTATACTCATAGGGGTTGACGGTGGCGCAGACGCTTTGATGGAATTTGGTTTTAAACCGGACATGATTGTAGGGGATATGGATAGTGTCAGTGACTCAACCTTACGCAGCGGAGCTGAAATTGTTGTTCACGCGTACGCTGATGGTCGCGCACCGGGCATGAAAAGAATAGAATCACTGCAATTGGATGCCATTACATACCCCGCCCCGGGTACCAGTGAGGATATTGCCATGCTGATGGCTTATGAATACGGTGCCGAACTGATTGTCGCTGTTGGCACACACTCCAACATGATGGACTTTTTGGAGAAAGGACGAAAGGGCATGGCCAGCACTTTCCTAGTACGCATGAAAGTTGGATCAATTTTAGTGGATGCCCGGGGAGTTAACCAGTTGTACAGAAACAGGGTAAAGCCTCGCCACGTTGCACAGATTCTACTCGCCGCCCTATTGCCCGTTACCGTTATAATGTTGGTATCTCCTTCCATGCGTGAAACTCTTCGTTTACTTTTTATGCAGGTTAGACTGCTCTTTGGCATATAACTTTTGGGGGGAAAAGTGTGATTGATATTAAATACCATATTGCTTCCTTAGTAGCTGTTTTTTTGGCACTTGGAATAGGTTTACTCATGGGAACCACACTGTTAGGCAATGACACATTGATAGACTATCAAAAACAGGTTACCAACCGCCTGGAAACCCAATTGGAAAACTTGCGCCAGAAAAATGAGAGTGTAGAGACCATGGCTAATGAATTGGAAATGGACCTCAATATCCAAACTGAATTCAATAATAAAGTACTGCCAGTTCTGGTGCACAACAAGTTGGAAAACATAAATCTTGCAGTGATAGAGACAAACGGCTATCGTTTTTCCAGTACCCTTATTGATACATTAGAATTAGCAGAAGCAAACATAACTTCAATTACCAGTTTTATGCACTATTCCGAGGATCAGCTGCCCGGTGACCTGACGCAAAGTTTAGGGTGGGCAGATAATAATACCGAGTACGAAAACCTGTCCTCCTTTGTTGCCGCTAAAATAGCGGATGCAATAATTACCGGAGAAATGGAAAATGTAGACTTACTTGCTCAGGCTAATATTATCCAGGTCTCCGGAACTTACGGAGAGTCTTTGGACGGAATTATTTTAGTGGGTGGTAGTCAGGATGAGGATACGGCTAGAAAAGAGAGCTTGGATCTCCCACTATTAGACACTTTCAAATCCCATGAGCTTGCCATTTATGGTGTCGAAGAAACATCTGCAGGTTACTCCTATATGGAGTTTTACCAAAAGCAGCGTTTAACAGCAACTGTTGATAATATTGATACGGTTCCCGGACAATTAGCCTTAGTGTTGTCCATTGACGGTCAGCCCGGTCATTACGGGGTTAAGTCAACCGCCCAGCGGTTGCTGCCGGAATTAAAAACTTCCCAAGGAGGGGATGGTGGTGCTTAAAGGTGTCTCTGTCATCATTCCTGCCTTTAATGAGGCCGATAAAATTCAAGCAACAGTTTCCTCCGTGGCCTTAATACCTGAAGTTAAAGAGATAGTAGTTGTAGATGACGCCTCTACTGATGCTACTCCTGAAATGGCCCGGGCTGCAGGAGCCCGGGTATTTTCCATGCCACAAAATAATGGTAAAGGAGCCGCTTTAACATATGGCGCCACCCGGGTCAAATCCGATGTAATAGCTTTATTGGACGGCGACCTGGGTAACTCTGCCAGCGAGGCGCGGCTTTTGATACTGCCTGTATTGGAAGGAACTGCGGATATGACCATTGCAGGTTTCCCCCCGGCCAGAAAAAAGGGAGGCTTTGGACTGGTTAAAGGACTTGCCGCCCAGGCAATTTACAAACACACCGGCTTAAAAGTTAAATCTCCCCTCTCCGGCCAGCGGGTAATGACCAGGAGAGTGATGGAAAAAGTGCTGCCATTTGCATCGGGCTATGGAGTTGAAGTAGCTATGACAATTAAAGTGGCCAAATTGGGGTTTAAAATAACAGAGGTTCCGGTTCGGATGTTTCATGCGGAAACCGGGCGGGATATAAAAGGGTTTATACACCGGGGTAAACAATTTGTCGATATCCTACGCGTCTTAACTGTTCTGCGCATGAAAGGGGCGTGAAGGCGTTGTGTTGAGAACACCTCTTATAATACATATTATTTCCTTTCTATTAAGCTTTGTCATCACCATTGCTATTCAAAACATGGTTCTGGGTATGATTACCAGGGCTGAGTTCGTTCGCCCAAATTTTAAGCAAAACCTTATCCCTGTCGGCTCAGGCATACTATTTCCCACCACCCTTGCGGTAGCTTACATACCTCTGTTTTTATTATGGCCTCAGCATTTGTTAGAAAAGGCCTTCATTTTTATATTTGTTGTCACATTCGCAGCACTTCTTGGAATACTCGATGACTTTTGGGGTTCCAAAGAAACTTCCGGTCTAAAAGGCCACCTGGGAGCACTATTCAAAGGTCGACTAACCACCGGCGGTTTTAAAGCAGTATGGGGGGGAATACTTGCTCTTTTGGTAGCTGTGGTTTCCGGAGAATTGATCATGATTCCGGTCAACGCCCTTTTACTGGCCCTTTCTATTAATGCCATCAATCTTCTCGACTTACGCCCGGGAAGGGCGGGTAAAGCATTTATACTCGGTGTGGTGTTACTGGCTGCTGCCGGTATTGGCAGGCAAGAAACTGTATTCTTGGCTGTTCTGACAGGAAGCTTTTTAGCCTTTTTCCCCCTGGACTTAAAGGCCAAAACTATGATGGGAGACGCGGGATCCAACGCTCTTGGCGGAGCGCTTGGTATAATGTCTGTTTGGTTGTTGAGTATGGAAGCTAAATTTGGTGTGTTATTGTTTTTGGTTACCTTTCATTTAATAACAGAAAAAGTATCTCTAACTAAAATTATTGAGAAAAACCGTTTTTTGAACTTCTTGGATACATTGGGCCGGGAAAGGTAGTATATTTTCGACTAAAAATATGTCTTTCTGGCACCCAAACAAGGAATCTATTTGCTTTTGTCGAATGGTACTAAGGTTGAATTTTTTTAGTTCACAATAGGAAACGGCAGGTTATATAATGTTTAAGGATGTACTTCACACCACAATATTTTGTGGCAATTTAGGTAGTGGAAAGACAGAAGTAGCCATAAACTTCTCCCTTTCCCTAAAAAAATACGCCAAAAATGTTTGTTTGGCAGATATTGATGTTGTAAACCCGTATTTTAGAACCAGGATGATCAGACACTATCTGACCGAAAAAGGAATAAATGTAGTCTGTCCCATAGGTGAGCTGGCCGGAGCAGATGTTCCCGCCCTTCCTCCTTCCATCCTGGGAGTACTTCAGAACCCGGAAGTGAAGGGTGTTTTCGATGTCGGTGGCGATGACATAGGGGCCACAGCTTTAGGCAGATTTAAACCATATTTAAAAGAAGGGTCCTATAACCTTTATTTTGTTGTTAACACCAGGCGGCCGTTTACCAAAGATACAGATGGAATTCTTAAATACGTTTCTTCTATAGAAAAAGCGTCCCGGCTTAAAGTTACTGCCCTGGTTAACAACTCTAACTTAGGCCTGGAAACAGATATAGAGACCGTAATCAGCGGCCATGAAGTGGTTCGTCTGGCAGCAGGTAAGCTAGGTCTTCCGGTGGGTTTCGCAGCCTCCTTGCGGCACCTGGTGACAGACTTGGAAAAAGCGCTATCTGTACCGGTTCTCCCGCTTGATTTAAACATGCAGCCACCCTGGAGCCAAGCCGCAGGTAAACAAGCAAAAGAACGCTTGTCTATACCCGGAGAAAGGTTCTTTAAATAGGTTTTTAAGTAGTGCTATATGCTTTGCACTTCCCCGGTAGGTACTTTTTGCCTTATGGCATACCGGATGTGGAACGGTTACTCTTCATTAGCCTTCAACATCCGTTCTTTGTGGACGGGGGTGTCAATATACCAAGCAATATTCTTTATATTCATTGAGGAGGGACAGTTTTTGGCACGCGTGACATTTAGAGAAGAACGCTGTAAAGGATGTGAATTATGCACCGCCGTATGCCCTAAGGGTTTACTTGCCATGTCTAAACATATCAATGCCATGGGTTTTCACCCCGCTGCCATTACCGACATGGATCAATGCAACGGGTGTGCTACGTGTGCTCGTATGTGCCCCGACCTTGTAATTGAGGTTGAAAAGGAGGAGAAAAAAGTTGGCTAAAATCCTAATGAAAGGAAATGAAGCCATCGGTGAAGGCGCAGTACGGGCGGGATGTCGTTATTTTTTTGGATACCCCATCACACCGCAGAGTGAATTGCCCCATTATCTGGCCAAAAGATTACCGGAGGCAGGCGGCGTATACCTACAATCGGAAAGTGAAACTTCTGCAATTAATATGGTCTACGGAGCTGCCGGAGCCGGAGCCAGGGTCATGACGTCTTCTTCCGGCCCAGGAATCAGTCTTATGCAGGAAGGCATATCATATATCGCCGGTGCCGAGTTACCATGTGTAATTGTGAATATGATGCGAGGCGGTCCGGGCCTTGGCAATATAGCGCCCGCCCAGTCTGATTATCTACAGGCAGTAAAAGGTGGCGGACACGGAGATTATCGTGTGATTTGCTTTGCCCCCGCTTCAGTTCAAGAAATTATTGACTTTATGAAAGATGCCTTTGAGTTGGCCGATAAATATTTTAACCCGGTTATGCTATTGGCTGACGGCATACTCGGACAAATGATGGAGCCGGTGGAACTGGGAGAAGAAAAAGACATTCAAATTCCTGACCGGCCGTGGGCTGCCAACGGTATGAGAGACAGAGAAAAGAAAAACATTATTAATTCATTATACATTGTGCCTGAAGATATGGAAGTGCACAACCATAAATTGACCAAAAAGTATGCAGAGATCATGGAAAATGAACAAAGATGGGAAGAGTACCGTGCCCAAGATGCCGAGATGGTATTAGTTGCCTTTGGCACATCCGCCCGCATTGCCAAGGCTGTGGTTGATAGGGCCAGGGACGAAGGTTTACGCGTTGGACTAATCAGGCCTATACTTGTATGGCCGTTCCCGGTTAAAGCCTTTGAAAAGGTTATTCCCCATGCCAAACAATTTTTGACTGTGGAAATGAATATGGGGCAAATGGTCGAGGATGTCAGGCTCGCCGTTGCCGGTCGCAGACCTGTACACTTTACCGGCAGACCTGGAGGAATGCTTCCTGTTGCCTCTGACGTTTTCCAGGAAGTTAAAAAGTTAATGTCCGGGGGTGCAAAATAATGAACAAAGTATTTACTCGTCCCAAATCATTACAAGATATACCCATGCATTATTGCCCCGGATGTACCCATGGTATCATTCACAGGCTGGTTGCCGAGGCAATTGATGAATTGGATGTTAGAGACCGGGCCATTGGTGTGGCCCCGGTGGGATGTTCAGTTTTCACATACCAGTATTTTGACTTTGATATGTACCAGGGTTCCCACGGCAGGGCACCGGCAGTTGCCACCGGCATCAAAAGAGTTGTCCCTGACGGGGTTGTTTTTACCTATCAAGGTGATGGAGACCTGGCTGCCATCGGGACCGCGGAAATTGTTCATGCTGCCGCCAGGGGAGAAAAGATTACGGTTATTTTTGTCAACAATGCTATTTATGCCATGACCGGAGGACAAATGGCTCCCACCACCCTGATGGGTCAAAAGACTACAACCACTCCCTTTGGTAGAGAGGCTAACAGCAATGGCTTTCCTATCAGGATGTCCGAAATGCTTAGCACATTGGACGGGGCATCATATGTCAGCAGAGTTTCGGTGCATGATCCTAAAAATATAAACAAGGCCAAAAAATCGATTAAGAAAGCCTTTGAGATGCAAATAGCCGGAGTGGGTTTTACGATGGTTGAAGTTCTCTCATCTTGTCCAACTAACTGGGGAATGTCTCCTAAAGAGGCTGTTAAATGGGTGGAGTCTGATATGATACCGTACTATCCTTTAGGGGAATTTAAAGTACCGTCGGAGGTGTAATTATGCTTGAGAGTATTCTTATCGCCGGATTCGGTGGTCAGGGCGTTCTATCAACCGGACAGCTCTTAGCCTACTCCGGCATGTTGGAAAATAAATATGTTGCCTGGATCCCTTCCTACGGTCCTGAGATGCGTGGAGGAACTGCCAACTGTGGAGTTACTGTTTCGAATACTCCCATCAGTTCCCCGGTAGTGAGTGAGCCCACGGTACTCATAGCTATGAACAGACCTTCATTGGAAAAATTTGAATCATGCGTATCACCTGCGGGTATAATAATGGTAAACAGTTCTTTAATCGATATTAAGGTACAGCGGGAAGACGTAAAGACTATTTATGTACCCGCCAATGACCTGGCAGAGGAAATGGGTAATGCAAAAGTTGCCAACAATATTATTTTGGGCTCTTTAATCGAAATGACTGGTGTAGTCTCCTTGGATATGGTAGTAGAGTCCCTAAAGAAAGTCCTCCCGCCAAGACGTCATAACCTTATAGACATTAACCGTGAAGCCCTTGAAAAAGGCATGCAACTGGCTAAAAACGCCGGGGAAAAGACGTCAAACGTATCGTAAAACCACAGATATAAGTAGATAGAGAACAAGACCACCAGCCATGACCGCATTATGCCAGCTGGTGGTTTGTTTTACGGAGGTGACTGGTATGGTTAATCAAGATCGGCTGATTGCAGAGTTCTTTGAACTGGTCAAGATAGACAGTATTAGCGGTTATGAAAGGGAGATTGCTGATTTACTGGCGCTTAAACTACAAAAACTGGGCTTATCTGTTTATGAGGACGATGCAGGAAAAAGGGCAGGTACCAAAGCAGGAAACATAATTGCCCGCCTGCCGGGTAACGTACCCGAGGCACCCATATTAATGCTCAGTGCTCATATGGATACGGTGCAACCGGGCACCGACATTCAGCCGGTAAACATTGACAATACTATTTATTCTAGCGGTGAAACCATTTTAGGGGCAGACGACAAAGCAGGTATTGCTGCCATCCTTGAAGCCCTGCGCGTGATAAATGAACAACAGCCAGCCCACGGCGACGTAGTTGTGGTACTTACTATCTGGGAAGAAGGAGGACTTGTAGGATCCGGTAACATTGAATTTGACCGTATTGGTGCGCATATGGGAATAGTACTGGATTCTGACGGAGACCCGGGTAATATTGTTGTTAAAGGCCCCTCTCAAGATAGACTAACCGCAACCGTCAAGGGCAGGGCGGCCCATGCCGGTATTAATCCACAGGACGGAATTAATGCCATTCAGGTTGCCTCCAGGGCAGTGTCTAAGATGAGCCTGGGGAGAATAGATGAAGAGACCACTGCCAATGTAGGTGTCATTTCCGGGGGCAAAGCCATAAATATCGTCCCCGACAGTACTACCGTTCATGGTGAAGCTAGAAGCATGAGCCCGGAAAAAAGGGCCGCGCAGACAGAATCGATGTGTGCCGCCCTGCGTGAGGCGGCAGCACAGGCTGGCGCAACGGTGGATATTCGAGTGGAAACAATCTATCCTGATATGAATTTGGCTGAAAATGAGCCGGTGGTAAAATTGGTAAGCTCGGCCGCCGAGGAATTGGGGCTAAAGCCCAAACTAACATCCACCGGTGGAGGCAGCGATGCAAACTTCTTTAATCAATATGGCCTTCCTACAGTAAATTTGGGTATCGGTATGAAGAAAGTACATACTACGGAAGAATATATTACAGTGGCCAACTTGGTTAAAAATGCAGAGTTTGTAGCAAAAATTATCCTCAAAGCGGCAGTCTTAAAATCCAATTAATCTCGGAGTAAATTTATGATTAGTACCAAAATTGGTACAGTATTATCTGTACAAAGCACAATTAATGGCATATCTGAATTAGAGGTTAATATCGACGGAAACTCGTCCCGTGCAATTAATTACGATAATCTTACCGGGCCGGCTAAACCGAATGACAGGGTACTTCTTAATACCACCGCTGTGGTAAAGAAGTTGGGTACAGGGGGCAACCATTTTGTTATGGCTAATATGTCCCGTCCCGAGAGGGACGCCGCTGTAGAAGGGCATATTATGAAACTGCGGTACAGCCCGTCCCAGGTGAAAGTGCTCGCTGTGGAAGAACAGGAAAGCCCCTATTTCCAAATAATGTCACAAGCTGTCTCCCTCCAAGGTACTCCGGTCATTGTGGGGACATTACACAGTATGTTGGCAGCAGCAGCGGCAGCTATTTATGGAATAAAAAAAGGAAAGGCACGGGTTGCCTATGTCATGACTGATGGTGCTGCACTGCCTCTTCCACTAAGCAAGCTTGTACAAGAGCTAAAGCAGAAAGATTTGATCCATACAACAATTACATGCGGTCACGCCTTCGGGGGAGATTTGGAGGCCGTTACCGTTTACTCTGCCTTGCTTGCCGCCAGGGCAGTGGCCAGGGCGGATATAATTATTGTGACTATGGGACCCGGGATTGTTGGTACGGCATCACAATTTGGCTTTACCGGCATCGAGCAGGGGGAGATAATTAATGCCGTTAACATCTTGGGTGGACAAGCAGTGGCCATACCCAGAATCAGTTTTGCTGACCAAAGGGAAAGACATTTTGGCTTAAGTCACCATAGTCGCACGGCACTGGGCAAAGTGGCACTCACTCCCTGCAGCGTACCTATACCCGTTTCCCTGTTTGCAGGTAATAAGAAAGAGTTAGTACTGAAACAATTAAAAGAATCCGGCATTTCTACCAAACACCAGGTGCTGGAGGTCGATAGCAGCCCTGGTCTTGAGGTTCTTAGAGAAAAGGAAATCAATGTAAAAACCATGGGCAGAAGTTTATCCGATGACCCGCAGTTCTTTGAGGCCACTGCCGCAGCGGGTGTGCTGGCGTGTAAACTACTGCCTTAGTGGTTTAACATCAGTTCATAGTACCCCTTATCATTTCGGCCAAGGTATTATATTGTAGCGCATACTGTTTCAATGTCTCAGTTAGCTCTTTCATTTTACCAGAAAAATAAATACCGTCTTTACATACCCATTTTTGCATCATAAAGACCCCTTTCCATGCATCTTAGAATTGCTTTGTAATTATATGTGCTGGTTTGGTTAATTATCATACATATTTTGCCTGTGGAGGAAATTATGAGCGTACCGGCTGTCATGCTTACATCTAACGCCAGCGGCGCAGTTGAAAGTGCAAAACTGGGCTATGTGGTTATGATAGTGGATATAATTGATATGTCCACTACACTAGAAGCACTCATGGATGCGGGTGCTGCATCGGTGTTCGGTGCCAGCCCTGACAATGCTACCCCACCCGTATCAATCAATCCGGAAAATATCGGATACATAGCAGGTAGTAAAGCACAGCAACTGGGAACGGACATAGTGGTGGTAGCCGAACCCAGGATAGGGAGTGATCAGGATAGGCAGCAGAATATTACAGGGTTGCGAAGAGGCATTCAGCAATCAGGTGCCCGAATGGGAGCCTTAGTACCCAACCTTGGAGCGGAAACGCCCGGCCTGGTCGAGGTCTCCGGACGTGTTGTAATAGCAGCCACCGGAACCGGAGGCGTTGCCTATGATGCAGCAATGACTGCCGGAGCCCCCGCGGTTATTACCGGTACCGTCGCCCGTACACGGTTTAAACGAGGCACGCGGCCGGCCAAAGATTCCGCCCAAAGAGCCCTTACCCTGGCTAAAAAGCTCAATACCGGCATTGCCGTTGTAGCCGCCAGTGGCAATTCCCTGGAGGATATTCTCGCCGCGGAATACATATTAAAACTGATTATGGAACAGTGGGGGTAAACCTGACTTTTGCGCATAGTGAATGAATAGATCAAGCAAGCGGTTGGAAAACGCTGCTTGTCAACATCAAGCCCTTATACGGGCTTTTTTATTACTTTAGGATAATATACCTTGCCATATATATGGCAAGGACTAAGGTGTAAAGTATGAAAAAGCGCGCCTTAAGGGAACTGATTTAGCGCGCTTTTTTTTCTTGCATAATACCACCGTTGGTACATAAACATTATATGGACAGGTCTTTACAGTCGCTTTCAAGCTTTGACAATGGGGAGGGCTAACCTTATGCAGGAGCGTAATAAGCTGCAACAAATTCTTCTTTCTGCGGTAGGGCACAGCTGGCCCCTTTTTCTCGTGATTATAATGTTATTTGCTCTGGGGGTATTTTTTGGTACTCTGGGGGTAAATGCATTGTCGGCGGAAAATGTAACGCTTTTGACACAAGCTATTGATAAATTTCTGGCTAATGTTCCGGCGCTACATAGCAATGCTTATAGCATCCTGCAAGAATCTTTAACTGATAATTTAATTACTTGGGTAGTAATATTAGTGCTCGGTCTTACCATCATTGGTATTCCGGCCATATTATTCATGGTCTTTATGAGAGGTTTTACCATTGGATTTTCCATAAGCTTTCTGGCCGGACATAGGGCAGAAACAGGGACATTATTAGCTCTTACTGCCATTACACCTCATAATTTACTCCTCATTCCCGCGCTTTTTATTTCCAGCGCAGCGGCCTTGTCATTTGCTCTAATCTTATTAAAGAGATTTTTTAACACACAGATACCTGTACTACCTAATTTTTGTGGTTACTTAGGGATAATGCTGATAACCGCAATTGCCTTTTCCGGTGCTGCCGTCATCGAAACCTACGTAAGCCCGTGGCTTACACGTATGGCTTCGTCACTTTTAACCGGTGGCTGGAGTGTACCTTTTTAAAAGGTGGGATTTATTGTGTTTGTTGTTTTTATTACTCGCATACGTGATAAAGTGATGCTTTTCTTTCGTGTTCTATTATTCTTATCCATATTATTTATCCTGGTGCTTCAAATTTACACCGCTGTCATGAATAGCGAATTGCCCGGACATTGGCAGCATGATGATCCAAGCGGAAAACCGATGCGCGTAGATGCGTCACTGAAAAAAGATTTTGAGCCTGACCACAAGGCACGAAATCTTTTTTTATAGTTTCTTACTGAGATTTAAAGGAAATGCCTTTTATAAAGTGGAATATAGACGCAAAAATGGTTATGGTTATTAATCCCAGGAGGGATCTGCGTTGGATAAATATCTGGATTCATTTCTGGATTATCTCGCTGTGGAAAGGGGGCTGTCTATTAACACATTAGTTTCTTATCGGAACGATATTGAGCAATTTTTTAAATACTGTCGTGAGGCAAATATCACTATGGAACAAGTTCTAACCCCATCCTCGGTATCTGTTTACTTATTGCATACAAGACGTCAGGGGAGGACTCCTTCCACTGTCTCCCGTCACCTGGCATCAATCAGGGCTTTTTGCCGCTTTTTGTTAAATGAATCTGTAATTGATAATGACCCCACTGCAAATTTTGATACTCCAAGGTTAAAACAGCGTCTCCCTAATGTGCTTACCAAGGAGGAAGTGGACACGTTATTGAACCTGCCCATGACCATAAAGCCGGCAGGTTTGAGGGATAAGGCGATGTTGGAATTAATTTATGCATCAGGCCTAAGGGTTTCTGAGCTTATCTGGTTAGAAACAAACCATGTAAACCTTGAACACGGCTTTGTAAAGTGCGTGGGCAAAGGAAATAAAGAAAGAATTATTCCCATCGGCAGTATGGCCATTAAAAGTGTGTCAGCATATCTGGCCCGGGCCAGGGCAAAATTGACCCGGGGAAGGCCCAATAAAGCTTTATTTGTTAATCATCACGGTAAGCGACTCACCCGCCAGGGCTTTTGGAAGATTTTAAAAAAGTACGCCCAGAAAGGCGATATAAAAAAAACAATTACTCCCCACACTTTACGTCATTCCTTTGCCACCCATTTGCTGGAGAACGGTGCAGACCTGCGGGCAGTCCAAGAAATGCTTGGGCATGCCGACATAACCACTACACAAATATATACCCATCTAACCAATACCGGCCTAAAAGAAATGTATAAAAAGACTCATCCAAGGGCCTAAATACATAAAAATCACTTTCTTTCGGAGCGTGACAAACATGAATACAAAAATAATAAACCGTGTAACGGTAATTGTTATGGACAGTGTGGGCATAGGTGAACTGCCTGATGCCGCGCAATACAATGACAGTGGCAGTAACACTCTGGCCAATTGTGCCCGAGCAGTTGGCGGGCTGGAGTTGCCTAACCTGGCACGATTGGGCCTCGGCAATATCGAAGAGATTACTGGAGTACCTCCTGTCCAAAAGCCTGCGGCCGCCTACGGGAAAATGGCAGAACAGTCTGCAGGTAAAGATACCACCACCGGACACTGGGAACTAGCCGGAATTCTACTTTGCTCTCCTTTCCCTGTATACCCTAACGGTTTTCCACCGGATGTCATCAAACCCTTTGAACAAAATATAGGAAGAGAAGTTTTGGGTAACACCATGGCCTCGGGCACCCAAATCATTGAAGCACTGGGGAAGGAACATGTAAAGACTGGAAAACCCATTGTATACACTTCTGCCGACAGTGTTTTTCAAATTGCTGCTCATGAAGATATAATTCCCCTGGACCAAATTTATTCCATGTGTCTGGAAGCCCGCAACATACTGACAGGAGAACACGCAGTAGGGAGGGTTATCGCAAGACCGTTTGTGGGGCAGCCCGGAGCATTTAAACGTACTGCCAATCGACATGACTATTCTCTTAAACCGATTGCTCCAACCATATTGAACTTGCTGCAGGATAAAGGCCTGGATGTGGCGGCAGTAGGTAAAATAAATGACATTTTTGCCGGCGAAGGCATTTCTCGTTCTGTTCATACTACCGGAAATATGGACGGGGTGGATCATACTTTAAAACTAATGCGTGATATGAACAGTAAAGGATTGATATTTACCAATCTGGTGGATTTTGATTCCCTTTACGGTCACCGTAACAACCCGCAGGGTTATGCAGATGCTCTACAGGCTTTTGACCATAGACTGCCGGAGATATTAAGTGCAGTTCGCGAAGATGAAATTCTGATTTTAACGGCGGATCACGGGTGTGATCCGACCACGCCCAGTACTGACCACTCCCGGGAATATGTGCCCTTGCTTGTTTACGGAAAAGCTGTGGCAGCAGAAACCAACCTGGGAACCCGTCAATCCTTTACTGACGTGGCTGCAACTATTGCTGAAATATTCGGCCTATCCTGGGATAAAGGAACAAGCTTTGCTTCACAAATTTTAAACTAACAGAACTCCTGACATTAATCGTTAGTCATATAAAGGGGCGAGAATATCTACATGCGCATGTATAACCTTATTGTAAAAAAACGCTCAGGCCATGAACTTACTGAGGCGGAAATAAACTATCTCATTCAGGGGTATACAAATGATGAGATTTCTGATTATCAGGTTGCCGCGTTTTTAATGGCTGTCTTTTTTAAGGGCTTAACGCCAATGGAAACATCTAACCTGACCATGGCTATGGTAAAATCCGGCGATATGGTAGATCTATCATCCATTCCGGGAATAAAAGTGGATAAGCACAGCACCGGCGGGGTTGGTGACAAAACCACCTTAATCCTGGCACCACTAGTAGCGGCATCCGGGGTACCGGTGGCAAAAATGAGCGGTCGGGGGTTAGGTCATACCGGTGGTACGATTGATAAGCTGGAATCAATACCGGGGTTTAACGTTTCTGTACCCACTAATAAGTTTCTGAAACAAGTAAAGGATATAAAGGTAGCGGTGGCATCCCAAACAGGTCACCTTGCCCCGGCGGATAAAAAACTCTATGCTTTGCGGGACGTAACAGCCACCGTGGATAGCATACCTCTTATTGCCTCCAGTGTAATGAGTAAAAAAATTGCTTCTGGAGCTGACGCCATTGTTTTAGATGTAAAGGTTGGTAGTGGTGCTTTCATGCGTACACTGGCGGACGCCAGGGCACTGGCCCGGTCTATGGTGGAAATAGGCAGGGCGGTGGGGAGGAAGACCACTGCTGTGATAACCAACATGGATCAGCCGCTAGGTAATACAGTGGGCAATGCTTTAGAAGTGCGGGAGGCTATAAAAACTCTAAATAATAACGGCCCCCATGATTTACACCATTTATGCCTGGAACTAGGCAGCCGCATGCTGGTGGCCGGGGGGATAACCACCTCATCTGATGATGCCTGTGAACTCTTGCAAAATCTGCTTGCCAGTGGGAAAGCCATGCAAAAGTTTGCAGAAATGGTTAAATTCCAGGGAGGAGATGTAGCGGCCTTAAACAATCTCGATAACCTGCCGCGCGCAGATAATATTCACCAGATTAAATCACCGGAAAGCGGTTATATTTCAGCCATTGATGCCGAATCTGTAGGCAGGTCTGCTATGCTGCTGGGTGCCGGCCGGCACGCCAAGGAAGATTCCATAGACCCGGCGGTTGGTATAGTATTGGAAAAGAAATTGGGGGATAATGTGCATAAGGGAGAAACCTTGGCACATTTGCATGTAAATGATACTAAAATGCTCCCTGAGGCAGAAAGACTTCTAACTATGTCTTACAAGTTTTCAGCACAGTCGCCTAAAAAAACTCCTCTGATCATTGAATATATAGACTGAAACCAGGGGGTACACTATGCCGCCTATATTGCTGGTTGGAATTGTTATAGTGGCAGGATTTATTTTCGGCGAAATTGCGGGCAGGGTGAAATTACCCAGAGTCACCGGTTATATTATCGCTGGTATTTTTTTGAATTTGCATTACTTCGATTTTTTATTCCAAGATTTTATGGACAACACCGGTATCATAACTAATATAGCTCTTTCATTTATTACTTTTTCGGTTGGGGGTACTTTACTTTTCAGCCGCATCAAAAAACTTGGTAGGGGAATTTTAAACATAGCCGTCTTAGAATCCCTCTTTGCTTTTTTGTTTATTTTTGTAGGGTTTCTTATACTGACGCCGCTTTGGGGTCCTGTAAAGGACTCATCATGGTTTACAGTCCTCATTCCCATTAGCATTTTGATAGCGTCTTTGGGCTCTCCTACAGATCCCTCTGCAACACTGGCTGTTAAACACGAATACAATGCCCGGGGGGATGTCTCTTCTACCGTCATGGGTGTTGCTGCCCTTGATGATGTGGCAGGGATATTGAATTACAGTATAGCCATAGCAATAGCTAGAGTCTTTGTACAGCCAGACGGTGTAGATGCAGCGTCCTTTATTGCGGAACCCGCAGTAGCCATTTTCGGTGCAGTATTGCTGGGTATTGCATTTGGGTTTATATTTAATCTGGTTATGTCGCTGGCGGGAAGAGAGACAGAAGGTGTTCTCATTGTTTTGATCCTTGGTTCACTACTTACATGTTATGGCTTTGCTTCCTATCTAAAATTTGATGAACTTTTATCGACCATGGTTATGGGTGCCACCGTGGTCAATTATAATCCGCAAAGGGATAAAATTTTCAAGATGCTGCAGAGATACATCGAGGAGCTCATTTTCGTGCTGTTTTTTGTTATCAGCGGCATGCACCTGGATTTCTCGGTATTAACTACTACTTTTATACTGGTATGTGGATTTGTAGTGTTCAGAGCAGTGGGTAAAGTATTAGGATCCAGATTAGGTGCCTCTATCTCAGGCTCACCTACACCTGTTAAAAAATATGCTGCAGCGGGGCTAATTCCTCAAGGCGGTATCGTTATCGGCCTGGCCCTATTAATTACCGAAAGACCTGCTTTTGACGCTTTTTCCGGCATTGTCTTAAACATAATTATCGGGGCTACAGTCATTCATGAATTAGTGGGGCCAATACTGGCTAAGGCAGCATTGAAAAAAGCAGGTGAAATAAGCGAGTAAATTTATCTTCGCACAGCCTGTAAGCTCGAAATAAGTGCGACTAAGGTTCAGATGGAGCAAAACCCCACCTGAACCAAGTCTTCTTTATCTTCGCACAGGTATCCTGCATAACTTTTTTCCCCTTTTAACATAATATCGTTAAACTGTTTCAGAAAATCAAGGGGGATTATAACAATGCGCAATAAGATACCCGTTATTTTAGTTTTACTAACGTTATGCTTAGTGATAGCTTTTCCGGCTCTAGCAAATGCCGAGCCAAATACCCCGCCAATTGAAACTACGGCGGAATCAGCGGTATTAATGGACTATGTCTCCGGTCATATTCTTTTTTCAAAAGAACCGGACCTGGAACTTCCCATGGCCAGTGTTACCAAGTTGATGACCCTCCTATTGGCGGTAGAGGCAGTGGATGAGGGCAAATTGGATCTTTCCGATACCATAGTCACCAGCGAGTATGCGGCAAGCATGGGTGGATCACAGGTATACCTGGAGCCCGGGGAAGAAATGAGTGTCGAAGAAATGCTAATTTCCATTGCAGTGGGCTCGGCAAATGATTGTAGCGTAGCCATGGCCGAACATATTGGCGGGTCAGAAGAGAATTTTGTAAAAATGATGAATAAGAAAGTGAAAGACATGGGATTAAACCATACCCACTTTTCCAACACCACCGGACTTCCGATAGAAAACCATTATACGTCGGCGCACGATATGGCTTTTATCCTTAAGGAGAATTTAAAGTATCCTTTGTTTAAAAAGCTTTCTTCCATTTATGAATATGACCTTCGAGGTGGCGAATTTAAACTTTGGAGCACAAATAAATTACTAAAATGGTATGAAGGAGCCGACGCCGGTAAAACGGGATGGACAAATGATGCTAAATATTGCTTGGCCTCTTCCGCCAAGAAGGAAGGCATGAGGCTAATAGCTGTGGTACTGGGAACCCCAGAGCCACGAAGCCATTTTCGGGAGTGCATAAAGCTTTTCAATTACGGGTTCAGCCAATATCAAATGGTTAAACTGCAGGATGCCGGTGCCCGGGTTAAGACCGTCGATGTAAACAAGGGAACAGTAGAAAAACTGGGACTGGTTACTTCCAAAGAAGCAGGAGTGGTTGTGCCTAAAGGACAGGACGAAGGATTCAGGGGTGTGGTAAAAGCCCCCGACGAAATAACGGCCCCCGTAAAGAAGGGGCAAAGTATAGGTTCTTATGTGATCATGAAGGACGGGCGTGAAATAACTAAAGTGCCTCTTGTTGCTGAAAACACGGTTCCAAAGGCCTCCATTTTGAAACAGATGCACAAAGCATTAAATAGAATATATGGCTAAGGGATACGTCCTAATGTAAAGTGAACTCGTTCAGCTAACTCCCACTTATAGAAGTGGGAGTCTTAAGAATTTAGATAAAAAAACAAAAAGGGGACAGGCACCTTTTGTGAAATTTAAAAAAAGGTGCCTGTCCCCTTTTTTTACTGCATATCATCTTGCCAATTAAGATTAAATTTGGTAACATTTAGCATATTGATTATTTTTCTTTGACATTAGGTTGTATAAAATATATTTTACCTAGCAGGGGGGAAACCGGGTGGAATTGGAAACAAGTTTTGACGGACAAACACTACTGGTTTTTTTACACGGAGATTTGGATCTTAATGCCGCTGATCGGTTACGTACCACATTGGATGAAAAACTGGACGAAACTGCCGCAGTTAACCTGCTTGTAGATTTATCCCATGTAGCGTTTATTGACAGTTCCGGCCTGGGAGTGCTTTTAGGTAGATATAAACAAGTGTCCAGAGCTGGAGGCAAAGTGCTGTTATCCGGTGCCAAACCGCATGTGCACAATATTTTGGAACTATCCGGCCTGCTGCGTATTATGGAAGATTTCTCGTCTACTGACGAGGCCCTGGCTAAAATAGGGTGAAAGGGGAAATCTGAATTGAATAAATCGAATCAATTAACCATTGAATTTTCTTCATTGCCTGAAAACGTATCCTTTGCGCGTGTGGCGGTGGCTGCATTTGCCTCACAATTGGAATTCACATTGAATGATTTGGAAGAAATAAAGGTTATGGTATCAGAGGCGGTAGGAAATTCTATTATTCACGGTTATAATAATTCTCCGGGTAAGACAGTAAAAATTTTTGCTTCCCTAAACGGACAGGTATTAACTTTTTCCGTTCAGGATACCGGGCAAGGAATAGGTGACGTGAAACGCGCTATGGAGGCTGGTTATTCCACTGACCCGGAGCGCATGGGTTTAGGATTTGTATTTATGCAGTCTTTTGCAGAAGATATGGACGTTAAATCCGCCCTCGGTGAGGGTACCACGGTCACATTAACCAGAAGAGTGCTGAACAACACAGAAGCGGCACAAACTGGCCAGTAGAGGGGATACCATGAGCAGTAGACTGATGGAAATGAACTTGCCGCAATTTCCTCTTTTACGTGATGATGAAATGCGGGATTTGCTGGCCCGGGCGCAGTCAGGAGATGAACACGCCAGGGAAAGGTTAATTAATTGTAACTTAAAGCTGGTATTTAATTTAGTTAAAAGGTTTCAAAACCGGGGGTACGAGCTGGAGGACCTCTTTCAAATTGGTTGTATTGGATTGATGAAAGCCATCGATAAATTCAACCTTACCTATAATGTAAAATTCTCTACTTATGCTGTCCCTATGATTGTGGGGGAGATAAGGCGTTTTTTGCGGGATGATAGTCCGGTTAAAGTAAGCCGATCCATAAAAGAAGCTGCGTATAAAGTTCAACAGTCAAGGGAAAGATTAACGGCAAAACTGGGTCGTGATCCATCCATTCATGAAATATCTGAAGAATTGGGAATGAGTAAAGAAGAAGTTGTTAACGTAATGGAAGCATCACAACTTCCTACCTCCATTTATGAAACTTTGCATCAAGATGACGGTGATCCTATTTATCTTCTGGACCAGCTCAGTGATAATGTGGAAGGAGATTCCCCGTGGCTTGACAAACTATCGGTAAAGCAACTACTTAAAACCCTGCCGGAACGCGATCGGCAAATATTGCTCTGGCGTTTTTTTGAAGATAAAACTCAGGGAGACATTGCCCAACGCCTTGGTTTATCCCAGGTACAAGTATCACGCTTAGAGCGACAGGCACTTACAAAATTAAGAGGTTATATGAATGAAAGAGCCTAGTAACCCATCCTACCCGGGATGGGTTGCTTTTATTTAAGAGCGAATAAAACAGGTGCAAAAACACATAATACAAATGGGTTTTTGCACGCATTTAGAATAGCGAAACTTCCAACTGCTCCGAATAACACATTTTATATATACCAGACCAAGAAAGGGTGTTCAAGGTGGTAGAAGTAAAGGATTCACAGCCTACGGAAATACAGAAGCGACAGTATAAACTACTGGTGGACCGTGTCAAACCGAGACCGACCCTGGCCAGGAATGTTTTTTGGGCATTCGTAGTGGGCGGTAGTATTTGTTTGGTTGGCCAATTCATTTCAGTTTTTTTTAGCTCCTTGGGATTGAGCTTGGAGGAAACAGGCGCTGCTACCGCCTCTACCCTCGTTTTCCTCGCGGCGGTGCTTACCGGCCTTGGATATTATGATGAAATCACCAAGTTAGGTGGTGCCGGAGGTATTGTTCCCATAACCGGATTTGCTAATGCCATGGTATCGCCGGCCATGGAATACAAAACAGAGGGTTTAGTCATGGGTGTTGGAGCAAAGCTATTTACAGTGGCCGGTCCGGTACTGGTTTACGGCATAGTTGCCGCCTGGCTGGTAGGACTCATTTATTATCTGGTTTTATAGGGGGAATCAAAGAATTATATGACGGCTTCCAAAAAGATCGGACAACAAACAATAGCTTTCTCTAATCCACCTGTAATAGTTTCCACCGCCACCGTGGTAGGACCCGAAGAGGGGTCCGGGCCCCTTGCCGCGTTTTTTGACAAGATTCTTGATGACGATCGTTATGGCGAGAAGACATGGGAAAAATCTGAAAGGCGCATGCTTGAAGACACCATGAAAATGTGCCTGCAAAAAGGTGGGGTTCAGGAGACAGATGTGGATTACATGCTGGCAGGGGATTTGTTAAACCAAATTGTGAGCGCCAATTACACAGCAAAGGTACTTGGCATTCCTTTTTTAGGTTTATACGGAGCCTGTTCCACCATGTACGAAAGCATGGCATTGGGGGCCATGCTCATTGACGGGGGATTCGCTGAATACGTGTTGGTGGGTACCGGAAGTCATTATGCCACAGCAGAGAGGCAATTCCGCCTTCCGGTGGAACAAGGAGCACAGAGGACTCTAACTGCACAGAGAACTGTTACCGGCACGGGGGCCATGCTGTTGGCGTCCCAGGGGCAGGGCCCTCGAATCACGCACGCCACCGTGGGAAAGGTAATTGACCTGGGACAAAGCGATCCGATGGATATGGGCGCTGCAATGGCCCCGGCGGCGGCAGATACCTTAGCTACCCACCTTAAAGATATAGCCGGAGAACCGTCTGCCTACGATCTCATAATAACGGGCGACCTGGGGGTTTACGGCAAGAAATTGACCCTGGAACTCACAAAACAAAAAGGGATGGACATCAAGGACAACTATACTGACTGCGGAATTCTCATTTACAGCCCGGACCAGGACACCCACGCCGGCGGAAGTGGCTGTGGCTGTTCAGCAGTGGTAACATGTGGGCACATTTTTAAGCAGCTGCAGGCGGGAAAATTAAAGCGGGTACTGGGAATTGGGACCGGAGCTTTGTTAAGCCCGCTGACAACCGGCCAAGGCGAAAGCATCCCCGGTATCGGACACGCAGTGGCCATGGAAACGGCTTAAGGGGGATTGAATCTTGATTTTTGCAAAGGCATTTATAATTGGCGGTCTGCTTTGTGTAGTGGCGCAGCTTTTGATGGACCTAACAAATTACAAAGTGACCCCGTCGCATATTCTGGTAGGCTTTGTCACCTCGGGAGTAATACTTAGTGCCATTGGCATTTACCAGCCTTTGGTTGACTTTGCCGGAGCAGGCGCCACAGTTCCCCTTTCCGGCTTTGGACATCTTTTGGCGCAGGGAGCACTAGATCAAGTGCAAACAACAGGACTTCTCGGGGCCTTCAGCGGAGGGGTTACCTCAGCTGCGGCAGGAATTACCTCAGCCATCGTATTTGGCTATCTGGTGGCCCTGGCATTTAGACCAAAGGCGTAAACATGGATAAAAGAAATGTAATCATTGTAACTGACGGTGACAGGGCAGCCGACCAAGCTGTGGAAATTGCTACGGCCAACGTAGGAGGACGCTGTATATCCCTCTCTGCGGGCAACCCCACGTGGCTTTCAGGTGAAGACCTGGTTAAACTGATAAAAGATGCACCGCATGACCCGGTGGTAATTATGGTTGATGACCGGGGAGATGGTGGGTATGGCAGAGGGGAATCTGCCCTGAGGTATATAGCTAATCACCCTGAAATTTACATTTTGGGTGTATTGGCGGTAGCTTCCAATACAACAGGTGTTGTCGGAGTGCCTGTCGATTGTTCCGTTAACCGGGAAGGCGGAATTATATCTTCTGCGGTGGACAAGTTGGGTTTCGCAAAAGATGAGTCCCAATCTCGTTTGGAGGGGGACACCGTAGATGTATTAAACCTTATCTCTCCACCCATAGTGGTGGGAATCGGTGATATCGGGAAAATGGATGGCATAGATGACTTCAAATCGGGCGCCCCACTTACAACAATGGCCTTAAGGGAAATAATGGAAAGGAGTGGATTTAATGGCTCCAGCTGCGGTGGAAAACAAAACCAAACTGAGTAAGCATTTAGATGATAACCTGTCATTGTTGGATTCAAAGCTGGCCCTGGATAAAAATTTTGACCTTATCAAACGGGACATATCCATTGGAAACAGGCGGGCGGCACTAATCTTTATTGATGCCTTCGTTGATGCCCAATTAATGACTATTATCCAGGCCAACCTTAGTGAACTGGACCGCGACGACCTTTCGGTGGACGCCTTTAAGAAACTTTTTTACAGGCATATAAATTATGCCGAAGTGGATCCCGCCGAGTACTTGGAAGATGTCGTAGAAAAAGTATTGTCAGGACCGCTTGTAATGCTGGTAGACGGGTTAGATACAGCAATTGTAATTGATGTTCGTACTTACCCTGGTAGGACACCCACAGAGCCGGACTTGGAAAAGGTGGTCAGAGGACCCCGGGACGGCTTTACTGAAACCTTGGTATTCAATACCGCACTCATCCGGCGCAGGCTTAGAGATCCAAAGCTTAGGATGGAATATGCCCAGGCAGGAAGCCGCTCTAAAACGGATATTTGTATTAGCTATATTGAAGACATTGCTAACCCGGAGTTGGTTAAATCAATTAAGGAAAAACTGCAGAACATATATATTGATGGCCTTCCCATGGCGGAGAAAGCGGTGGAGGAACTAATTTCACCGGGCAGTTATTGGAATCCATATCCACGCGTCAGGTATACGGAAAGGCCGGACGTGGCCGCTGCACACCTTCTGGAAGGCCATGTTTTGCTATTGGTGGACACCTCTCCCAGCATCATTATTACGCCGGCTACATTCTTTCATCATTTACAGCACGCAGAGGAATACCGACAGAGCCCTTCCATAGGTGCTTATTTGCGCTGGGTACGTTTTTTAGGCATCATTATGTCCGTTTTCTTGCTTCCGCTCTGGATGTTAGTTGTACTTCAGCCGGAGCTTTTGCCCAAAAGCCTTGAATTTGTCGGACCGGATAAGATCGGTAAAGTACCAATAATCTTGCAGTTCTTAATTGCGGAGATAGCGGTGGATCTTGTTCGCATGGCCACCATTCACACTCCAACGGCGCTTGCCACTGCAGCTGGGTTGATTGCAACCTTACTCATTGGAGAAATGGCGGTTACGGTGGGGTTATTCAACGCCGAAGTCATCATGTATACAGCAGCGGCAGCCATAGGGACTTTTTTAACTCCCAGCTACGAACTTGGCATGGCCAACCGGCTAGCTCGTCTGGCCTTAATAATAGTTACATTTGCTTTTGGTCTGCCAGGGTTCATAGGGGGCACAGCTATTTTAATTCTGTGGCTGGCCACAAGACAGACTTTCGGAGTTCCCTACCTGTGGCCTGTTATTCCATTAAACCTGAAGGCTTTACGATCCTTACTAATTCGGACACCTGTACCGTTATCCAACACCCGTTTTGCAGTATTAAGCCCTTTGGACCGTGACAGGCAGGGAAGGAAAGGGGTACCGGCACCCGCCAAGAAGCCGGACAGAAGAAAACGACTAAGACGCAAATAAAGGAGCGGGTAAATCCCGCTCCTTTATGCCGCTTTCTCTCTTGCTTCCACAGCTAAATTTAAAAGCTCTCTGGCAACATTATTTCCGGGGTTTAAGAACAATTCTCTATGCAAGCAAAAACAGGCTTCTGAATAGTTCCCTAAATGATAATGTGCTTCTCCCAAAGCACAAAATGCGTAAGGCCATCGCGACTTTCGAGAAGTTAAATAAAATAGATAACTTAAAGCCTCTTGATACCTATCAAGTCTCATCAAACAAATGGAAAGGTTAAAAATTACATGCAGATTTTTGGGGCGCATTTTTAGCGCTTCACGGAAATTTGAAACTGCATGTACCCAATACCCGTCTACACTGTGAATAACCCCCTGCGCAAATTTACCCACAAAACCGTCCGGATCCAGTTTATGAATTTTATCATAATAATCTTTGACCAGTTTTTTGTCCCCTCTGCTTGAAGCCACTTGGGCCTGGTGTGAAAGCCAATAAAGATAAAGATCCTTTCCACCAAATAGAATTAACAGTATCACTAAAACCCCTAACAGCCATTGTAAGGCAATATCCCGCGAAGGGGCAAAGTAGCCTACCAAGCCTGCTGAAATACAAGCTGCAATCACGAAATAGAAAAGTCTTTTCATGTCCCTCTGGGGCTGAACATTCTTTACGGCCCCTTTCACCTCCATTCCCTTTTTTTTATAATACGCAATGAAGTAAGATATGGCACCCTTTAATTCCTCAACAGTCCAAAAAAGATACCCACCAGTCACAATTTAGCGAAACCAGTAAGTATAATTCCAATTATACTTGCCCATACTATTCAAGTGACCAAATGACTTTATGCCTTTACATTCACAACATATGTTCATTGTTTTACGAACTACCGAAAATCACCACATCAAAATCTCTTTCTGGATGCGAGGTTAACATGAAACCGACAGTAGGTATACCCCGGGCGCTTCTTTATTATGAGTTCTTTCCCCTGTGGAATGTATTTTTAAAGTCACTGGGTGTCAGCACTTGTGTCTCTCCGTGTACCAATAAAAGAATTTTGGCCAACGGTTTAAAAAACAGTGTGGATGAAGCTTGTTTACCCATTAAACTGGCTATGGGGCACGTTATAGAACTGTGCGGTAAAGTAGATTACATTTTTTTGCCGCGCATAGTCAGTGTTGCCCCACGAGAATACATCTGCCCCAAATTTTTAGGGTTTCCAGATATGGTAAGGAACGCTGTACCCAATGTGCCCAAACTAATTGACGCCAATATCGATCTTTATCACCCCCGAAGTAAAGCACAAAAAAATCTTCATGAGATAGGGAAACTATTTTGCTCTAACCCGATGCGTATTAACCGCGCTCATAAAACCGCCTGCCATTCTCTGATCTCATTTAAAAAACTATTACAAAAAAATATTTTACCTGAAGAAGCAATGGAGATTATGGCTTGTAAAGAGAGTGCCTTTAAAAATAAGCACTGTAATTATGATAGCAATGGCCCTACCATTGCCCTTATCGGTCACTCCTATAATATCTATGACCAGCATATCAGTATGGATATCATCGGGAGACTTAAAAAACTCGGCGTAAATGTGGTTACAGCAGAAACATTACCCGAGGAAACAATCAGGCAAGGGGCTACCATATTACCTAAGAAACTATTTTGGACGTTGGGACAACAGTCCATTGGAAGTGCCATTCACTTTCTGAGTGACCCGGCCATATCGGGCATCATTCTTGTGTCCTCATTTGGCTGCGGCCCTGATGCCCTTACCGGTGAACTCATTGAAAGATACATACATGGAACGCGCCCAATTCCCTTTTTAAAGCTCACTTTAGATGAACATACCGGGGAAGCAGGTGTCATAACCAGGCTGGAAGCATTTTTGGATATGGTGTATTGGAAAGCAGGGTAAAGGAGCGATAAACCGGTGAAAGTAACCTTTCCTCATATGGGGTACCTTTGGATTTCATTGAAGGCCATGTTGGAATACCTGGGAGTGGAAGTACAAGAACCTCCTCCCACGACAAAAAAAACCTTAATTTTAGGGTCGAAACATGCACCTGAATTTGCCTGTTTGCCACTGAAACTTAACTTGGGAAATTTTATGGAAGCAGCTGAGATGGGAGCCGATACAATATTAATGGCCGGCGGATGTGGTCCGTGCCGCTTTGGCTACTACGCTCAAGTTGAATATGCCATCCTGCAAGATCTGGGGTATAAATATCAATTGGTAGTCGTAGAGCCACCGGAAAAGCATATTTCAGAATTTTTGGCAAGGATTCGCTACATTACTGGAGGTCGTCCTTGGTGGCAGGTAATTAACGCCATTCGCTTTGGATACATAAAAGCACGGGTTGTGGATGATCTGGAAAAAATGGCTCAATGGCGGCGTCCCAGGGAAATAATCCCTGGTTCTACTGATCAAGCTTTTTCCGCCGCCCTACAGCTGATCATAGAAGCTAGGCATCCCAGGGACGTCCCCAAAGCCCAGTCTCAGGGTACACAAATAATGAACCAGGTTCAGGTAGATGAGCGCAAACCTGTGGTAAAAATAGGAATAGTGGGAGAAATATACACACTTTTAGAACCTTTCACAAATCTTGACGTGGAAAGGCATTTGGGCCGCATGGGTGCCGAAGTAAATCGGTCCATATGTCTTAGCGAATGGATAAACGACCACCTTTTCATGGGGCTTATCAAAGGTACGCGCAGCAGTAAGGAAGCACGGCGGGCGGCCCCACCGTACCTCAATCATTTTGTGGGCGGTCATGGTCAGGAAAGTATTGGCAGCACAGTGCTTTACGCCAAGCAAGGATTTGACGGCGTAATTCAACTTTTACCGTTTACGTGCATGCCGGAAATTGTGGCACAAAGTATTCTTCCTGGTGTAAGTGCAGATCTTGACATTCCTGTACTGACCCTTGTTGTTGATGAACAGTCGGGTGAAGCGGGCACCATCACCCGGCTGGAAGCCTTCATAGATTTACTGAATCGGAAATACCAACAAAAAGAGGTGCTGGCATAATGAAAGCTTACCTGGGGATTGACGTAGGATCTGTTAGTACTAATTTGGTTTTAATAGATGAACAAGCTCACATAATAGAGTCCTATTACCTGCGTACCAATGGACAGCCCATATTAACATTACAAAAAGGTATGCGGAAAATGGCAGCAAAGCTGCCTATGAAAATAACCGTCAATGGTGCCGGGACTACAGGTAGTGGGCGTTACCTGGCCGGGATTATAACTGGGGCAGACATCATTAAAAATGAAATTACAACTCATGCCGTGGCGGCATCTTCTATCGTTCCCGGCACAAAGACCGTATTAGAGATTGGCGGACAGGATTCAAAGATAATCATTCTACGCAACGGTGTTGTTTCCGATTTTGCTATGAACACGGTGTGTGCCGCGGGTACCGGCTCCTTCATGGACCAGCAGGCATCACGTTTGAATATGCCCATTGAAGATTTCGGTCCCACAGCACTTAAGGCCAAAACACCCGTAAGAATTGCGGGTAGATGCGCAGTCTTCGCTGAAAGTGATATGATTCACAAGCAGCAGCTTGGATACAACCTCCCTGACATACTGGCCGGGTTATGTGAGGCCCTGGTTAGAAATTACCTTAATAATGTAGGCAAGGGCAAAGAGATACTAGCGCCTGCTGTCTTTCAGGGAGGCGTTGCCGCCAATGTGGGCATGAAAAAAGCATTTGAAAAAGCTCTTGGTTTAGAAATTAACATACCGGAACATTACAATGTTATGGGGGCATTGGGCGCGGCAATTTTGGCACGCGAAGAGACCATTAAAACGGGCATCAGCAATTTTAAAGGATTTTCCGTAGCTAATGCTAAGTATCACGCGGGTGGATTTGAATGTACCGGCTGTCCCAACATGTGCGAAGTTGTGGAAATATATAAATCTAAAAAAGTTATTGCCAGGTGGGGAGACCGATGCGGAAAATGGAGTAATAGTATAGCACAATCAGAAAAGATAAGCTAATAAATTTTCTGTTGCAAAATCTCCTCAAGTACGCTAAAATTCCCTCATGATGGATTTTATTCTAAAAACAAGAGAAGAGAGGAGATTGATGAGATGAGTGAAACAAAGATTTTACTCACAGATCATGAAATTCCAACCAGTTGGTACAATATTCAGGCGGACATGCCCAACATTCCTAAACCGCCGCTCAATCCAGCCACAAAAGAGCCGGTGGGACCGGAAGATCTTTCGGCCATATTTCCACCGGAGTTAATAAAGCAAGAAGTTACTCAGGAGCGCTGGATTGAAATTCCAGAGGAAATTCAGGAGATTTATCGTCTCTGGAGACCGGCTCCGCTATTTCGTGCCCGCCGTTTGGAAAAAGCTTTGGACACCCCGGCCCGTATATATTTTAAGTATGAAGGGGTTAGTCCCGCCGGCAGTCACAAACTTAATACAGCTGTACCCCAGGCATACTTTAACAGAGAAGGCGGAATTAACAGGTTAACCACTGAAACCGGTGCCGGACAGTGGGGAGTTGCCCTTAGTCAGGCATGCAACTTTTTTGACATGGATTGTAAAGTATACATGGTTAAGGTTAGTTACGAACAAAAGCCTTACCGCCGCTCCATGATGAAAGTGTTTGGGTCCAACGTAGTCTCAAGCCCCAGCGAGGAAACCGCTGCCGGTAGAGATGCCTTAGAACGTTACCCTGATTCCCCCGGTAGTCTCGGTATTGCCATTAGTGAGGCCGTTGAAGTAGCCGCAGGGCGCGAGGACACTAATTACGCCTTGGGCAGCGTTCTAAATCATGTGCTGCTGCACCAGACCATTATAGGTCAAGAGGCTAAATTACAGATGGCTAAGGCCGGTCACTACCCGGATGTGGTTATTGCCTGCTGTGGCGGTGGCAGTAATTTCGGTGGAATGGCTTTCCCCTTTGTGCACGATAAATTAGTCCACGGGTCTAAAGTAAGACTGGTTGCCACCGAGCCCAGCGCATGTCCTACCCTAACCAAGGGAGCATTCGGTTATGATTACGGCGATACAGCGGGTCTTACACCCCTTTTGTCCATGTATACACTGGGTGCAGGATTTATGCCGCCGGGAATTCATTCCGGCGGGCTTAGATACCATGGTGACTCCCCGCTGGTGAGCCAGCTGTACAAAGACCAAATTATCGAAGCAAGGGGCCTGGGGCAAAATGCCATTTTTAAATCCGCTATTATGTTTGCGCGGTCAGAAGGTATAGTGCCCGCTCCTGAGTCCGCCCATGCTATATGTGGTGCGGTCCAAGAAGCTATAGCGGCTAAGGAAGCGGGAGAAAGCAGAAATATCCTGTTTAATCTCAGCGGGCATGGTCATATGGATTTACCGTCTTATGACGCGTACTTAGCCGGTGGCTTAGAGGATTTGGAACTGTCGGATGATATTTTAGAAGAAGCACGGAATTCTTTGCCTAAAATTTAATTACATTAAATGAAACTGTTAACCTAGTCGCAGCCCAAGGGCTGCGACTTTAATATTGTAAAGTACTAGTTGAGGTGCTTCAATTCTATTTATGCGTGTGATATAATACCTATATTTGGCACAACATAATTTTTCCGGAGGCGTTTAGATGCAAGTCATAACGACCCATACCAACACAGACTTAGACGGACTGGGCGCAGCAGTGGCCGCTCAAAAGCTCTATCCTGAGGCAATCCTGGTACTTCCTGGCAAGCTGTCCCGAAATGTGGAAGAATTTCTGGCACTCCACAAAGATACGCTGGCCATCCAAAATCTTAAAAACCTAGATATTAATCAAATTGAAAAATTAATTGTGGTTGACACCAGGGCCCCGCGACGTCTGGGTAAATTAGGTAACATAGTAGATCAGGATATAGAAATACATATTTATGATCACCACCCGTGGGCCCCGGGAGACTTAAAAGGATCATTCGAAATGGTGGATAGTGTTGGCGCCACTGTTACTTTATTAGTTGAAATGATAAAAGATAAAAACTTACCCATCAGCCCGCTGGAAGCAACCACGATGATTATGGGCATATACGGTGATACAGGATCACTTCAATTCACTAACACCACCGCCAGAGACATACTGGCAGCAGCGTATCTGGTGGAGCAGGGGGCGCGCCTTTCTGTGGCTGCAGACTTCCTGGGCCGCCCGCTGACGGAAGAGCAAAAGTCCCTGTTTAAAGACCTTGTTATGTCGGCCGAGCACCACTCAGTTAAGGGAGTCAAAATTTTGCTGGCCAAGGCCCAGGTGGATGAGTTTATTGTAGGATTAGCTCCACTGACACATAACTTGGCCGAAATTGAACGTCCCGATGCTATTTTTACCGTAGTGGAAATGGAAGACCGTGTACACATAGTGGGCCGCGGCAATGTACCACAAGTAAATATAAAAAACATTGTTTCACACTTTGGAGGGGGCGGTCATGCTGAGGCCGCCTCGGCAACGGTCAAACATAAACACGTTGATGAAGTTGCCGTAGAACTGGTTGATGTGATTCATAATGAAGTACAAGCCCCATTACACGCCTCTGACCTTATGTCCAGTCCGGTTAAATCGGTTGTCTCTTCAACAACCATTGCTGAGGCCAATCAAATAATGCTTCGCTACGGACATACAGGGTTACCCGTTGTAGAAGATGGCAGGGTGATAGGGGTAATTTCCCGCCGGGATGTGGAAAAGGGCAGCCACCATGGTCTTGGACATGCACCTGTAAAAGGGTTTATGACTAATAATGTAATTACAGTACCCAAGGATACTCCAGTGTCTGAAGTGCAAGAACTAATGATTGAACATGACATTGGTAGATTGCCGGTTACAGACAGCGGCAGGTTAGTGGGTATTGTTTCACGCACTGACCTTTTGCGTACGCTGCACGGGGAATTCCAGGCCCGGCACCGTACCGTTTATACCAATTCTAAGCAAACCAAATTCTATAGTAACGTCAATGACTTAATGCGGCGTAGCTTATCCCCTTCCATGTGGAGCATACTAAAGCAGGCCGGTAAAATAGCCGATGATTTGGGTTTCAATATTTATGCCGCCGGGGGTGTAGTACGGGATATTATGCTGGGCGCCGATAGCCAGGATGTTGATCTGGTGGTGGAGGGAGACGGTATTGTACTGGCAATGGCTGTAGCATCTGCATATGACGCTAAAGTGAGAAAACATGAAAAATTCGGTACCGCCGAAATCGAATTCGCGGACGGTTTCAAGGTAGATATTGCCACAGCAAGGGTTGAATTTTATGAATACCCGGCTGCTCTACCGCAGGTAGAAAGTTCTTCCCTCAGGCAAGATCTTTACAGGCGGGATTTTACTATTAATGCTATGGCGGTGTCGCTAAACAGTTATAATTTTGGCAAGCTTGTAGATTATTTCGGCGGGCGTGAAGACTTACAATACGGGCTTACAGGCTTGATCAGAGTGCTGCACAATTTAAGTTTTATTGAAGATCCAACCCGAATACTTAGGGCCATACGGTTTGAGCAGCGTTATCAAATGGGCATTGAACCGCAAACACTAAGACTGTTAACAGAGGCAGTCAACCAGGGTGTGTTAAACAAGGTATCAAATGCCCGGCTATGGGAAGAAATAAAGCACATTCTTACAGAACCCCGGGCGGGAAAAATGCTGGAGCGCCTTTTCAACCTGGAAGTATGGCCATATCTTTTTCCCGGAGTTGAATTTAAGGATGTTCAGCCATATTTACTGAGATTGGCGGAGTGTATTTCCACCATCAATTCTTGGGGATTCCAGGATCCACAGCAAAAATGGCTGCCTTACCTCATTGCTATTTTACACAGATCCCAGTGGGAAACCGCTGCCGGCATATGTGCTAAATATAATGTTGCTAAACGACAATCAGAAAAAATTTTCACTACTATATCTGGATGGGAAGACATTCTACTGGTTATTTCCGATATGCCGCAGGGCACCCCGGCCAGTAAGCTTGCCGTCCCTGTGCTCAGCCTGCCCAGGGAATCGTATCCGGTGCTGCTGACCATGATGGATAGTGACTGGCTCGTGGAGAGATTTCGATCATTACTGCAGGCAATCAAGAGCAGCAAGCCAACTATTAACGGCAAATTCATAAAGTCTTTGGGATATAGCCCCGGGCCCATATATCGCGAGGTTCTAGAAGCAATATGGCAGGCCCGCCTGGACGGGAAGGTGTCCACAGAAGAACAGGAGGAGACCTTCGCCCTCAATTATCTTCGCACAGCCTGTAAAACCCCGCCCCCTTAGGGTCGAGGATTAACAGGCTGTAAGCTCGAAATAAGTGCGACTAAGGTTCAAGTGGGGTCAAGACTCCACCTGAACCAAGTCTTCTTTATCTTCGCACAGCCTGTAAGACCCCGACTTCGCATAAGGAAAGGGGACACACCTGCTGAAGCTTGGGTATTTCTCTGGGGACAGGAATGTCCCCAACTAATGGAATCAACAGGCTGTAAGCTCGAAATAAGGGCGACTAAGGTTCAGATGGGGTTAAAACCCCACCTGAACCAAGTCTTCTTTATCTTCGGGGCATTGAATTGGGTATTGAAGGAGAGAGGTAATAAAGATGTTTGATTTTGATTTGCGGCAGACACTACTGCTGCTGCCGGGAATACTTATTGGGCTCACATTCCACGAATTTGCCCATGGCTGGGTGGCTTACCGGTTAGGAGACAATACGGCCAAACACCAGGGAAGATTAACACTCAACCCCATTCCACACCTTGATCCTATAGGGTTTATAATGTTAATATTTTTTCATTTTGGGTGGGCTAAGCCCGTACCGGTTAACCCCTATAATTTAAAGACGGATGCCAAACAGGGAATGCTTTACGTCTCTTTGGCAGGGCCGGTCACTAATTTATTGTTGGCCATAGTGCTGGCAGTACTCCTTCGGCTGGGCATTTTTAGTTTCATGCCTGAGGTTTACCAAATGGCGGTGTGGGCAGTTTATATAAATATTATATTGGCTGTTTTTAACCTATTACCCGTCCCTCCTTTGGACGGCTCCAAAATTTTAGCTGGAATTCTACCGGGGAACACTCCCTGGTTGCATCACTTAGAGTCATATGGAATTATCATTTTACTCTTGCTGTTATTTACAGGTATTATCGGTCACATATTAGGTTTTGTCATCAACCCCATTGCCGGTTTGTTATTGCCTTAAAATATTTTTGATATCAGAAAGGAGTAACCCTTTTAAAATGAGTCGTGGTAGAATTCTTAGCGGTATGCGCCCGACAGGCAAGCTGCACATTGGTCACTTGAGCGTCCTGGAGAACTGGATCAAACTACAAAATGAATATGACTGCTTCTTCTGCGTTGCTGACTGGCATGCTTTAACCACATCTTTCGATGAATCAGGTAACATAAACGCCAACACAAGGGAAATGGTTATAGATTGGCTGGCCAGCGGCATAGATCCTGACAAAGCCGTAGTGTTTGTTCAATCTGATGTACCTCAGCACGCGGAACTGCATCTGCTTTTTTCCATGATCACCCCGCTGGGCTGGCTGGAAAGAGTCCCTACTTATAAAGACCAGATTAGACAGCATCACCAAAAGGGCAAGGATATAATGAATTATGGTTTCCTTGGTTATCCTGTTCTTCAGGCGGCAGACATTTTAGTCTACAGGGCAGACACCGTTCCTGTGGGTGAAGATCAATTGCCGCACCTGGAATTATGCCGGGAAATTGGCAGGCGATTTAATCACCTGTACAAGCCTGTTTTCCCGGAACCCCAGGCTAAGCTGGCACAGGTTGCATTGCTCCCCGGCGTAGACGGGCGCAAAATGAGTAAAAGCTACGCCAATGACCTTACCATTTCGGCAGACCCGGAGGAATTAAGAAAGAAAGTAAACGCCATGGTTACAGATCCCGGCCGCATACGGAAGACAGATCCAGGCAACCCGGAGATATGCGTAGTGCATAAGTATCATGGCATATATACTGCGCCGGAACTGTCCACCATAGAAGAGGACTGCCGCCAGGGCAATATAGGCTGTGCGGCCTGCAAAAAAATACTGGCCGGCAAGCTTGACGAAACCACAAGTCCCATTCGTGAACGCCGGCAGCGCATTGTACAAGATCCAGGCTATGTGGACGATGTGTTGCGCGAAGGAGCACGTAAAGCCAGAGAAGAAGCTCAGCTCACCATGGACATGGCCCGGGAGGCTGTCTTCGGTGCCTAAGAAAAGCTCGCAGCTATAGTTAAATAAACCTGCAAGAAGGATAGACTTCATGATAATCCATGAAAGTCTATCCTTCTTTTTTGTAAATGTAAGCAAAAAAGGCAATGGCAAAAGTGCTTTGTGGAGAATAAACACATGTAAAAATAAATGGTACCACAGGGAGGATTTTCCCGTTTGTTGGTATAAAGTTTCAATAACTGACCAAAATCTTTTGGCTGACTGCGTGTGTTTTGCACTTATTAGCTGAGATGTAGCTAATGTCAATCCTGAACGGACTATTTGCTCTTTTTGGTATTAATGGCAATAAAAAAGAAGCACCTGAAATTGAGTTTATGGAGCGTCCTTAAATATTACACATTATATTTTTCCATTGAGTTGCAAGAAAAAAATCATCGAAGAACTATCATGCATTAATATTAATGAGGCTTCCGTATATTGTGATATGGATCATAGCCAATTATTATAAAAAGATTCACAATGTCGAGATTCGGTTGAAAAGTGTGCAGTTTTTGCGATTCATTAACATTTCCTTGCCGGGTCATGTGCGTAAATAACATCAGGCTGATGTCTCCCGTTTGCAGGCAGTGATTCCGCTTCTACAGTTGTTGAGATTAATCCAATCCCTGCTAATACTAAACCCAGACTCAATAGGTGATGGAACAACAGCGTTTCGCCCAGGATCAAACTGGAAAGCAAAACGCTGCTGATGGGCATGAACCCGCCGAAAACTCCTATGGTAGTTGCGGGAACGGCTAAGGCTCCCTTAAAAAAGAGAATATAAGCGATGCCAGTTACGACGACCCCAGAATATGTAATGGCAACGCAATCTGGCCAACTGACTAAGGCAAAGTCAAAATATAGCCCCTCATATACGGCGAGCGGCAAAAAGAAGATGAATCCGAAGAGACTAACCAGTGTTGTACGAGTTAATGGTGACACTTCTTTAGACACCTTTTTTTGGAGGATCACAAAAAGGGCTTCTCCGACCACGGCTAAGAGCACGAGGAGGTTTCCCATAATTGATCCGTTCACCATATCAGTGTTGGATAAACCAATAGTATTGACTGTCAGGACGCCCGCCACCGCAAATAATATCCCGCTAATTTTTCTCCACTCAAGCTTTTCTTTAAGAAACAAAAAAGAAATTAGCCCGACTACTGCTGGTAAAACACTAGTGATGATGCCTCCCGCGACTGCGGAAGTCATTCTTAGTCCATACAGGAAGAAGACCCGGAATAAGACGATACCGGTAAAGGCCTGAAGGGAAAGGATTTTAAGATCACTTATAGATATACGAGGAAACCCCTTGTGAGCCCTCCAGGTTAGGGGGAGCAACACAAGCAAGGCCGTAAGAAGGCTGCCGCATGCAATTAAAAAGACCGGAAGCCGTAGGGTAAGAATTTTGCCTACCACAACTGAACTGCCAGCAATGGCCATGGCTGCCGCCAAGCATAGATAGGCGGGAATTTTATTTTTCATTTCAAAGTCTCCTTATAAAAAGTTGGATGGAATCTGGTACAATAGTAGCATTCAGCCAAGTGGTTAGTTAAGCTCCACTTAAAGAGACTTTTTAAAGTACCACTCTTGATGGAGGGGGCAAAATGTTTGGTCTAACTGTAGATAAGAGCAGCGATATGCCCCTCTTCCGGCAGGTCTATATGCAGATCCGGGATCTGATTTTGGAGGGAAGGGTAAAGGCAGGGGAAAAGATTCCCTCGACGCGGGAGTTAGCTGCGGACCTAGGTGTCTCCCGGAATGTAATCCTAGAGGCCTACAGTCTATTAATGGCCGAAGACTATATCCAAAGCAGACAGGGAGCCGGCACCAGGGTAGCGGAAGGAGCATGTTTTAGACGGACAAAAGAGGTGCCGTCACCTCTTGAAAATGTGGTACCGGCACCAGTCGAGGCTCAAAAGGATGTTATAGATTTTCGTTCGGGTGTTCCGGCGCTGGATGTTTTTCCTCTTAAACAATGGGGGCGAACCATTCACCAGATTTGTTTGGAATCCTCGGGGACATTGCTGACGTATAACGCCCCGGAAGGTAACTGGGAATTGCGTAGAACCCTTTCTGAATATCTTTTTCGGGCCCGAGGTATCACCTGTAATCCCGAACAAATAATAATTACATCCGGAGCAACACAGGGTCTGGCATTGATAGCTAAATTGTTATTTTTGCCGGGCGCCGAGGTAGTAACGGAAGATCCTGTACATATAGGAGTTTGGAAAATTGCTTCTAATGAGGGGTATCGTCTTCTACACGTGCCGGTAGACGCACACGGCCTGCAAACCAATTTGCTCACGTCAAAAGGTACGGTTCCCCGCTTTATCTATGTCACCCCGTCCCACCAGTTTCCGCTGGGAGGGATATTACCGATACAACGGCGGATTGAATTGACTACCTACGCTCGTGATAATGATTGTTTCATTGTTGAAGATGACTATGATAGTGAGTACCGGTATGAAGGACCGCCGCTAAGTGCTTTGCAATGGCTTGACCCTGAAAGGGTCATTTACTTGGGTTCTTTCAGTAAAATTATGGCCCCGGCCCTACGTCTAGGATATGTCATTATTCCGGCAAAGCTGATGGATCGCTGCCGGGAACTAAAAAGATATTCAGATGTGCATACTCCGTCTTTGGACCAGTTGGCCCTTGCGCGTTTCATAAAGGAAGGCAGGCTTGAGCGGCATGTGGCCAGGATGAAACGAGTCTATGCCTCGCGCAGGCGTACCATTAGGGAGGCACTAAATTACTTTTTTCCTGGTGAGAATACCGTCTTCGGGGACTCCACGGGACTTCATCTAATTGCGGAATTTCCGGGAGTGGAATTTACAGATGAGGTGGTCGAGATGTTGATGCAAAACGGTGTTCGTGTTTATCCCGTTGATAACTACGCTCTTAGAAAGGGAAGGCATAAAAACAAGGTTATCCTAGGTTATGGACACTTGGATTCTGAACAAATAGCGAAGGGTATACAAAGATTAAGGTTCTGGCCTTAAAATCGGGATTGTTCTTGCTGGCACATCAATTAACCCTGCCTAAAGCGTGAGGTTTTTCTAACCTTAAAATTATCATTAAGGGAATGGGAACTTTTATTGAGGGGTAAATAATGAAAATTTTTAAATTTTTATAAGAATAAATATTGCTTGACATTGATTGGAATTTTTATGTTTTTTTCTTTTACTATTTTGTTTAAATAAAATAGACCTATATTTAGAGCATTGGGTAGCTGTAACTTTTAAGGGTTCACACGCATATTTTTATACAACATGTGCTAAATTTATCTTCTATCTATTAGCAGTAATTTCACTGGGAGTAAGCAAATTGGTTCACATTAAAGGTTTTGAATGGAAATTATTCATGTTATACCTAATCCCAGGGGTTATTATTGTATTTGTAAAGTTTATAGTAAGATATTTGCCTCCTATTTTCCCCCACCACACATTAGTTCGATGTTGTTTCTCGCAAAAATGGCACCTTATGGGGGATTTATTGTTGGTATTGGCTTTGTTCTGTCAATTAGAACTAAGATAGAAGATGTTTAATAATATGCTATCTAGAAAGTAATCCATTAGAAATTTTCGACTTCTGATTATTCATATAAACTAAGCTGTAAGTGCTCTATGATTAATTTGATGTACTATCGAATATCTTAAGGCGATGAGACTTTCTGATGCCATTGATTAGGTTGTCTTTGTAGGAGATATAAATGATATATGTACCCGAGATGTTAATTTTTATACTTTCGGCAGCAATCATGTTGCTGCTTATTGCAGTTACATGGCAGCGGCGACACTTGTCTAGTGGACATGCATTTCTTCTTTTGATGCTCTGCGCTTTAATATGGACAGTTACCTTTACACTTGAGATAGCGTCACATAGTCTGGAATTAAAAGTATTCTTCGTAAAAATTCAATTTATCTCCATTACTTTCCTGCCATTAGCTTGGCTTTATTTAATCTTAAGCCATATTGGGCATGTAAGGTCCCGGATAGAATGGGCCCTGTTAGCGGTGATCCCCGTTATTACTAACATCATTGTTTGGTTCGTACCACGTCCCAACTGGTTTTGGAAGTACCCAAAGCTCGTGTCAGGCTCTACATCATTACCATTAGTAGATTACGATTACGGGTTCTGGTTTTACTATGTACATGTACCCTATAGTTACACTCTAATTTTTACTGCCTTAACTATACTGGTTCGCACCTTTTTCAAAAGCCATTCTATATACCGGTATCAAATCATAATAATGATCATTGCCATTCTTCTTCCTGTTATTACCGACATCCTATATGTCTTTGGTTATTCACCAATTAGTTATTTCAACTACACGACAGCAGTATTCAGCGTTTCATGCTTTATCATCGCCTGGTCACTCTTTCGTTTTAAGTTCCTCGACCTGTTACCTATGGCCCGATATGTGGTTATTGAAAACATGGATGACGGTGTGATTGTTTTAGATGTCAAGGACCGCATAGTTGATGCAAACCCTTCCGCAATGGCTGTCACCGGTATTTCCCCTCAAGATATTGGGCGGCAAATCCGGGAAATAAGCTTGGGATCGATTACCAGTATCCTCGAAGAAATATCCAGCGGGAATAGAACGCAAATTGAAATCAGGATGGAGGATACGGGCGACATACGCGTCTTTGACTTGCGCCTTTCTATCATTAAAGACCGGATAGGACAGGTGCAGGGCAGCGTTGTGACATTGCGCGATTACACAGAACGATCTAAATTATTCAATAAATTACGTGAACAGGCAATCTATGACAGCCTGACGGGTATATTCAACAGAAGGCATCTTATTGAGATAGGGCAAAAGGAAATGGATAGGATCAAGCGGCATCCGGAAAAATCAGTTTCCATTATTATGATAGATATTGATAAATTCAAAGCTATAAACGATATGTATGGCCATGCTACAGGAGACAAGTTGCTCACTTTCTTTGTAGAACACTGCAAGAATTGTATTCGCCCCTATGATGCTTTTGGGCGCATGGGTGGGGATGAGTTCGTTATTATTCTGCCTGATACAAAATTAGAAGATGCCATTATCATTGCTAAGCGAATTAATAAAAGCATTGAGCAAATGTGTGTTTCCACAACGCAAGGCGAAATCTCAATTACCGTGAGTTTAGGTGTCGTATCTTCACAGGACCTTGACTCCCTTGAACATGGGCTGGAGCGACTATTTTACCTGGCGGACGAGCAGATGTATAGGTCGAAAAAACAAGGAAGGAACCAGGTAGCATATATTTAACTGACTTTAGAATTTAGAGTTATAGTAATAAGTAATGTTTGGTTGGTTATTAATATTTTTCCCATTATCCATATGCTGGTAATGGTGTGATTTACATTTAAAAGGATCTAAGGGTGTTTCAAGGTGTTAGTATGGATTTAATTGCACCGTCCTGAAGAAATGCTAGGGGGGCTGAGGCAAACAGCTTGTAAATCGCATCGTAAAATCTTCACATGAGAAGCCCACAAGTACCATATTCCATTTATAACACACTGTAAGGGCTTAAATTTCCAAGTCGTTAATTTATAGTGGGGGCAGTTGCTCCATATAATTAATGGCTTATCTCAGTTGAAGCAAATCATATTTGCGCGCCTGATGTCCAAGGCAGAGATGCGACAGGGAGTATATTAAGACCTGATTTATTATGTAAGCCAGGATAAAGTAAAGCTGCGAATACCTCGCCGGTAGTTCCTTAGTCAGGTAATTACTGCATACGAAAAGGTCAATAGTTTACCATCGGGTATTGGCTTATTTACACCAGGTGCCTATTGACAAACCTAATGTAAACCTTAGTACTTATAGTGAATATAATTGATGGTTAAACAACAAATTGCCAATCCGGAACAAAAAGCCCCTTTTAATCCCCAGTTAGTCATCTTTATAGGGATTTTAGGCATTTCTTGTTCTTCAATTTTTATCAAGTTAGCGACCGCACCGCTAATTACAGCTTTTTATCGGCTCTTTTTTACGGTAATCATATTGACTCCCTTTTTTTAAGATTACTAATTAAAAACAAGGAATCACCTTTACTAACTTTTAAACAGATAAGCCTATCTTTCTTGGCAGGAGTCTTTTTAGCTTTACATTTTGCTTTTTGGGTTACATCGCTGGATTACACAACAATTTCCAGTTCTACGGTGATTGTTGCTCTTAATCCCTTATTTGTTATGTTGGGAGGGTATTTCTTTTATAGCGAATCAGTGAATTCGCGAGCCCTTCTAGGGGCAATGTTAGCTATTGTAGGCAGCATGGTATTAGGCTATGGTGATTTTGATGGTGGCGGTAATGCCCTATTAGGTGATTTTTTAGCTTTAGCCGGTGCGATTTTCGTAGCAGGCTATGTATTAGTCGGCAGAGGAGTAAGGCAGAAAATTGCATTGTTACCCTATTTATATTGTATATTTTTCTGGTTCCTTGGTGCTGCTTTTGGAAGTGTGATTACAAAACAATCTTTATCCGGTTATCCTTTTGATACTTGGGTTTGGTGGTCAATCCTTTTTTAGTTGGGCTTTAAAGTACGTAAAAGCAGTTGTTGTATCTATTGGTATACTAGGGGAACCCGTAGGAGCAACATTACTCGCCTTTATCATTTGGAGACAAATTCCTGATTTCTTACAGGTAATAGGAGGTATTCTGATAATATTTGGATTAGCGATATTTATTATTTTTCCCCAACATATTAATCAAAATGAACGGGCCAGCCGGAAATCTTGTTCAAAAAGATTGGGTTGACGCCACAAGCGCAGATTCAAAGGAGGATATCTATGAAAATGAAATCATTGAAACTGGTTTGTTTTTCACCAACCGGGACAACGAAAGCGGTTATTCAAGGTATTGCGCGCGGAATTAATCAAAGCACTGCGGAATTACTAGATATTACCAAACCAGAAGCGAGAAACCAACAATTACAAACATCAGAAAACGAATTGCTTGTTGTTGCTGTGCCAGTTTATGTTGGAAGAGTACCGGCTCTTGTAAATGAATGGCTTAATACGATTGAAGCTCATAATACGCCTACTGTATGTGTTGTCGTTTATGGTAACCGTGATTATGACGATGCACTACTTGAGCTTAAAGATATTATGAAAAAACGTGGATGTATACCGATCGCCTATGCAGCATTTATTGGGGAACACTCCTTTTCTAGTTCCGAAACACCAATTGCCGTAAATCGTCCTGATGCAAGTGACTTAAACCACGCAGAATTATTTGGGTGTAAAATTACTGAAAAACTACTATCTATTTCATCAATCGATCACATTTCTGATATAAATGTACCGGGCAACTATCCCTATAGAGGAGAGACGAAGACATGGATTGTTGATTTTATAGCAGTTAGTGATAAGTGTTCGCAATGCGGAGTTTGTGCAGAGGAGTGTCCTGTTGGGGCTATCGATTTAGAAAATAGTACTCTGATTGATAAGGAAAAATGTATCTTATGTTGCGCTTGCATTAAGTGCTGTCCCCAAAATGCAAGAACAATGAAACCTGGCCTGGTTAAAGACGCTTCAATAAGGGTAAGTGAGAAGTTTAAAGAACGAAAGGAACCGGTATTCTTTTTATAATTAGTAAATAGGCTAAAAACTAAACAATAAGCATGACCATGCCAAGACCAAAGGTAGTTTCTCATAATCAACCGGAAGATAGATGCTGCCAGGCAGATTATTTTCCGGATAATAAAAATTATGAAAATCCCATAGAAATTTTGTAACCCTTTTATAAGAAGGAGTGTCTAAGCATTTAAAAACGTGATGGCCCGGGTCCACCTCAGCGTACTGCCAGAGATATTGTTAACTCTGTGGAGCCCTACTTCGAAATCCTTTCGCTCGTTTCAAGCCATTTTGGATCTAACAGACCAACCCCGCCTAGAGCCTGGGTTTGCCTTATGCGGAAAAGACGAAGTTTACATTAATAATTCATAACCGAACCCCTTAACAATAATTACATTTGACTGTAAACAGACTATTTTGTTAAATTTGATATGGGTTTGGTAAAAGGCTAAAGACAGAAATAGAAACAATAATCAAAATACAAGTCACACTAATAACTTAAATGGAGGTCATCCTAGTGACTCAGACATCTTCGAACAAGCATATGGAAATCGGCCTTTTAATCCTGCGTATGGGAATCGGCATAATGATGGCTTACCACGGCTATTCGAAAATTACTGGCGGCCCCGAAGCTTGGGTGGGCCTAGGTGGGGTCATGGGAATTTTCGGAATCAATTTTTTCCCTGCATTTTGGGGGTTCATGGCTGCAGTAACCGAATTCTTTGGTGGTATTTTTATTGCCTTAGGTTTATTCACAAAACCCACCGCATTGTTCTTAATCATTACAATGTTTGTTGCAGCATCTTTGAAATTCAATTCAGGCGGAGGATTGTTTGAAGCCTCTCACGCAATCGAATTAGGGATTGTTTTCCTTAGCCTTATTTTCATTGGGCCCGGAAGATATAGTATTGAAAAGAAAGTTTGGCCTTCCCCAACCCAGTCATAAACTCATAAACTAGCTTAAGAAATATTGTAGGACCAGATTTGACAAGCCCGGGGCGACGTGAATCCCGGGCTTTTTTTTACACTTTAGGAAAGTATACCTTGCCATATAAATGGCAAGGACAAAGGAAAAAAGTACTGAAAAGCGCGCGCTAAGGGAACTGATTTAGCGCGCTTTTCTTGTAATCTAAGAAATCCCTCCCAGGATGTAAGGGGCAGACTCAATTATATTTTAAAAATTTTGTTGGTAAGGTCGGATCGCTAAGTCGATATTTAGTATTGGCTGTCAAAAAAATACATGGAAGTAGAAGGAATTTTGAACTCTGTCGAGAAGGTAAGGATACTTGGGTGATTAAAATGAATGATAATAATTTGGGTAAGTTATTGATAGAAATTGAAAACAAACGCCGCGAATTATATGACATTTACTTATTTGAACCTCATAATAAAGAGAAATTGGTTAAATTAAGCCAGGAGCTAGACGAATTAATAAGTAAATATCAACAGAATGCCTTTCACAGACAGAAAGCCAGGAACCTATTTGTGTAACCAGTTAAACCCTCGCAGCAGTACATGCTCCGACTCTTTCACACAAGTTATACTTCCACTTAAAGATACCATACACCTCCCCTTTTTCCCCAGCCGAATGGCGTATAGGATTCCTCTGTATGTAAATAATAGTATATTAAGCAATATGTATGTTTATTGCCAAAATTCAGCATCCACTATGGCAGTTTTCACAGGAGCCAATTTTAATGATACTTTTGATTGTTTCTGTATTTTTTATCGCTCTTTTATTAATACTCACCATAGCTCCTATAAGGACTAAAGTTATATACCAGCGCAAAGGTGAAGATGATTACGCAGGTTTAGAATTCTTTCTTCTGTGGAGCTTATTGCCGGTAAGAATTGAACTAACCTCTTTGCAAGGACCGCGTAATATATTTAGGCCTCTATTGAAGATAAGAAGTAAAATTACCAGCAAGGGCAAAAAACCTGTTGACCGTAAGGAGAAATCATTATCGGTACCAACCATTTATCAAAAGCTGATGCGTAATTCACATTACTTCAAACTTTTCAACCCGGCTTTTAAGTACGTGATAAAGAAACTAAAAGTGCTTAATCTTAGGTGGGAAACAACTTTAGGTTTTGAGAACGCAGCATTAACCGGAATGACTACAGGTGCTTTGTGGACCCTTAAAGGCTTGCTTGCGGGAACTCTTTATCAGATTACTGGGCATCATAAAAACACGCCCCAACTAACTATTAACCCGGTTTATAATAAAGAAGTTTTTAATACCGAATTCCATTGCATATTTGAAATACGCCCCGGTCATATTATTATTAGTATTTTGAAAATGGTAAAAATGTGGCTACATAACCGAATCAACCCAGGGAGTGAAAAGTATGCCCGAACAGCACCCAATTGAAGGACTCATGAAAACAGCCATGGAAAGCATAAAAGAAATGACAGACGTTAATACAGTAGTAGGGGAAGCCGTCGAATCGCCTGACGGAACTATCATCATTCCTATTTCCAAGGTAGCCTGTGGTTTCGGGGCGGGGGGCGGCGAATTTGAATCTTCCGGCGGGGAAGGAACCGACAGCCAGGACCAGGAATCCATGCCGTTTTTCGGTGGAGGCAGTGGCGGAGGCGTATCCGTCCAGCCCGTGGGATTTTTGGTGGTAGGCAACGGACAAACACGACTTTTGCCTGTTAACTGTAACGTTACAGCCGACAGAATAATCGACATGGTTCCACAAGTGATGTCACAACTGCAATCAATTATTAGCCGGCGAAAAAGCAATAGTCAGGAGGCACATGTGCAATCGACAGCGGCGGGACCGGTCAATCAACCGCCACCGTCACCTACCGCTCCAGTATAGCAAAAAGAGTGTACTAACACTTCAAGTGGGTTATACCCACTTTTTTTATTTCAAAATTATAAAATTTTAGTTCTCCCTAACTTTACTTAAACATCCTAAGCCCCGGTGGAATATACTACCTTAAAGGAGGATGTTCCAATTGGAAGTTATAATTGTCGGGGGCGGGTGGGCAGGTTGCGCTGCAGCCTTTGCAGCTATTAAGGGCGGAGCCAAAGTAACATTGATCGAGAAAACAAATATGCTCCTAGGAACTGGACTGGTCGGGGGGATCATGCGTAATAATGGCAGATTCACCGCTTTCGAAGAAATTTGGGCCCTGGGTGGTGGGGATTTCTTGCGTTTAATCGAAGGAACTGCCCGGCACCGGTTTTTAAATTTCCCCGGGCATAATCATGCCACTCTATATGACACCACACAGATTGAACCGGTGATAAGAACCTACTTACAGGAGATCGGTGTAAATATTCACCTGGAAACAAGAATTACCGGCGTGAACAGACAAGGAAACTCTTTGTATTCTATTCAAGCCACTGGGGGACAGGAATTTAAAGGTGATATGTTTGTCGATACCACCGGTTCTGCCGGGCCTGTTTGTAATTGCACTATGTACGGTGGAGGATGTGCCATGTGCATCTTGCGTTGTCCCGCTTACGGCCCCAGGGTGAGCTTGACCGCAAAAGCCGGAGTCAAGGAAATTATGGCCGGTGAGGGATTTCCCCAGTTTGAAGCCATGAGCGGCTCATGTATTCTGGAAAAAACTTCACTAACCTCTAATCTGGTTAACCAGCTGGAAACGAACGGTATGTTGATAATACCCTTGCCCAAGACCATACTTAAAGAGAATTTGCTGGGTACAAAGGCCTGCCAACAATACAATCTAAGTGAATATGCCGCAAATTTAATTATCCTGGACACCGGTCATGCCAAGATCATGACACCCTATTTTCCGCTGGAAAGCCTACGCACCTTACCGGGCTTTGCGCGTGCCCGGTATGCTGACCCTTACTCGGGAGGAAAGGGTAATTCTGTTCGGTTTATGGCTATGGCACCCTGCGGTGTAGACTTAAAGGTTGACGGAGTTGACAATCTTTACTGTGCCGGTGAAAAAACCGGCCTTTTAGTGGGTCATACAGAAGCAATATCCACAGGTATGCTTGCGGGTATTAATGCAGTACGACACCTGGCGGGTAAGAAAGCAGTGATTTTGCCTGATCAATTAGCAGTTGGCGACATCATAGCCTATATGCACAAGGAAATGCTTACTCCGGAAGGCTTGGAGCAAAAATACACCTTTTCCGGGTCAGTTTACTTTCAGCGTATGAAACAAAAGAACCTTTATACCACTAATGTAGAGGACATCCAAAAACGGGTTAAGCGTTCCGGTTTGAAAGGAGTATTTTGTTCAAAACAAATAAAGACCTCTCTCCCACTAAAACGCAATTAGTTTGAAACTATTAAAAATGAATTGTACGGCGGCAGGAATCTCTAAAGTTTTTGTAGAAATTTGCAAAATAAGCGACTAGGCACGACTGACATAACGTTTTAGTGGAAGAAGGGGTAATGATATGCAAGATGACGGCAGCGTTGGCGAAAGCGTAGCTCGAAGTAATAGTCTATCTAACCAAACAAGAAGAATCGTATTGGCCTTATTGATTGGCCTAGGAACCGGGTTTGGGGCTGTTGGCTTTCGTTATTTAATTGACTTTTTTAAAGAATTATTTTTTACTCAAGGAGGTAATATCCTTTCCCCTTCCATGGGGCACTTTTATTTGGTCTTAATACCCGTACTAGGCGGACTCATTGTAGGGCCGCTAACCTATTTTTTTGCGCGTGAAGCAAAAGGTCACGGAGTTCCTGAAGTAATGGCCGCTGTGGCGGTTCGTGGAGGCAAAATACGCCCGCGGGTGGTAGTCGTTAAGGCACTGGCGTCTGCTATTTGTATTGGATCAGGGGGTTCTGTCGGCCGTGAAGGTCCTATTGTACAAATTGGCTCAGCTATTGGCTCAACTATAGGACAGGCCCTAAAAACTTCACCGCGCAGATTAAAGGCCATGGTGGCCTGCGGGGCTGCGGGGGGAATAGCTGCAACTTTTAATGCCCCTATCGGCGGCGTGCTATTCGCACTGGAGATCATTTTAGGCGAATTTACAGGTAACCATTTGATCATGGTGATCTTATCGTCTGTCACTGCTGCTACCGTTGCCCGCATTTTTATGGGCAGTGCACCGGCATTTGATGTTCCGGGATACCCATTGAGTGATCCCACGGAACTGTTTTTTTACGCTTTCCTCGGGCTATTATGTGCAGTGTTTGCGGTCATTTATATCAAGACCCTTTATAAGTCCGAAGACATTTTCGATTCGGTTAAGTTTATTCCAGAATATTTAAAGCCCGCAGTGGGCGGCCTTTTGATTGGTCTGCTGGCCATCTCTTTTCCAGAAGGCACACGCATATTCGGGGTAGGGTATGAAAGTATCGAACTGGCTCTTACCGGCAAACTTGTTCTGGGGGCTACTGCTGCTCTGATTCTATTAAAACTTCTGGCCACTATCATCACACTGGGTTCGGGTGGTTCCGGTGGTGTTTTTGCTCCAGGCCTTTTTATGGGTGCCATGTTAGGGGGTACATTTGGATTTATCGCTAATGGCCTATTCCCTGATATAGCGGTTAACCCGGCGGCATATGCGCTGGTAGGAATGGGCGGCGTTTTTGCGGGTAGTGCCCAGGCCCCCATTACGGCTATTATCATGCTATTTGAGATGAGCAATGACTACGGTCTTATATTACCGTTAATGGTTACCTGCATTATATCTTCTGTGCTGGCCAGAACTATATCTAAAGATAATATTTACGTGGTAAAACTTATGCGCCGTGGCTTAGATATTGAGGCTGCGCGTCGACCCGATGTTCTTAAGAACATTTTAGTACGGGATGTAATGACCAGTACTCTGGAAAAGATCCCCGGCGATTTTAAAATCGGCGACGCCTGGAAATCCATCTCCGGTTCTCCGCACCAGGGATTCCCTGTGGTAACCGGCAAAAACTTATTATGTGGCATTATCACCAATAACGAGCTGGAGCAAGCAATGAACAACGGTCTACATAATCAAAGGGTTGATAGTTTGACCAACAGGCAGCTGATAGTGGTAACAGAGGACGAGCCCCTAAGCGTGGCGGTACGAAAAATGGATGAATTCCAAATCGGGCGCTTACCGGTGGTTGACCCGGACGACAATAAGAAACTTCTCGGACTACTCTCTCGCACCGATATTATCACCGCTTACGGGCGGGGATGGATTATTGAGGATAGTGATTATAAAGGATCCTTTGCAGCGGCAGACAAAGGAGAGCAGACCACAAATCAAATGTAATACAGATTAGGGAGTCACCGTTTTTTACGGTGACTCCCTTTTTTTGTTTCATAATTAGGTTCTTGTCCTCATAAATGTATTATTGACACACTAGAGAGGGCAGGTGATTTAATTTTGGTCAATTATGTATGGCTGGCAATGATGATTTGTGGCATTTTAGTGGCCGCGGGTACGGGGCACGTAGAAGTAGTGACCAAGGCAGCTCTAGAAGGTGCTCAGACAGGTGTCAGCACCGCCATCGACCTTATTGCTATTATAACTTTCTGGCTGGGGATTATGAAATTGGCGGAGAAAGCAGGGCTGGTACGCGGGCTGGCAATAATGGTTCGTCCAATTACCAGGTTCCTTTTTCCCTCAGTTCCTAAAGACCACCCGGCTATGGGGGCTATAGTGATGAACTTAAGCGCCAACCTGCTCGGGCTGGGAAATGCTGCAACCCCAATGGGTCTTATCGCCATGCAGGAATTACAAAAACTTAACTGGGGCGATAAAAAGACCGCTTCCGATGCCATGTGCACTTTTCTTGCTCTCAATACTTCCTGTATAACCCTAATCCCCACTACAATTATTGGTATTAGGTTAATATATGGCTCACAGGATCCCACGCAAATTGTCGGTACTACCATTTTTGCCACCGCCTGCGGCATGTCCATCGCCATATTTGCAGATCGGTTATTAAGGACAATTTATCGGCGCCAGGGGAGGTAATGTATTGTTTAGCCTTATTTCTGACCTATCCCGTTGGGCTATTCCCATAGTACTGTTAGTGGTTCCCCTGGTTGCTCACTTGCGAGGGGTAAATGTATTCGAAACTTTTGTTGAAGGGGCCGAAGCGGGATTTGGCACCGCAATAAAGACCATTCCGTATCTTGTGGCCATGCTGGTGTCAATAAGCGTATTTCGTGCATCCGGTGCCATGGATGTTCTGGTCAACTTATTTTCTCCGGTTTTAAACCTGGTGGGAGTACCGGCGGAAGTGCTTCCTCACGCCATTATGCGTCCGCTTTCAGGGGGGGCGGCCCTGGGCATATCTACCGACTTGATAAAAACTTACGGGCCTGATTCTTTTATTGGTAACCTTGTTTCCACCATGCAGGGCAGCAGCGACACTACTTTCTATATCCTTACTCTTTATTTCGGGTCGGTAGGGATCAGCCGTTATCGATATTCCATTATTTCAGGTCTTGCCGCCGATTTCACTACTCTGGTGGCATCAATATACATTGCCCACAAAGTTTTCGGATAACACAATTGACCCCATACATTGAACGCCATTGACGCCCCGTGGCGTCTTATTTATTATATGATTTAGGGTAAACTGGTTACTTAAAAAGACAAAATACATAAGGAGCTAAATTAAAATATGAAAGAGCGACTGCAAAAGTATATGGCCCGGGCAGGAATAGCATCACGCCGGCATTCAGAGGAAATTATCGCCGCCGGCAGAGTCAAAGTTAACGGTGCTGTTGTAAAGGAACCAGGCACAAAAATCGAGCCGGGTATTGACGTCATAACTGTGGATAATAAAACCGCGAAAGTGGAGAAAAAAGTATACGTATTACTAAATAAGCCCGCAGGATATGTAACAACATTAAAAGACCCTCAGGGAAGACCGGTTGTCACCGATCTGTTAAAAGAGATTCCACAACGTGTATACCCCGTGGGAAGGCTGGATTATAGCACCGAGGGGCTCTTACTGCTGACCAACGACGGACGCCTTGCTCATGCACTTACACACCCTCGCCACGAAATACAAAAAATTTACCATGCTCTGGTTAAAGGGGTGCCGTCCATAGAAAAGATCAATCAAATGAAAAAGGGCATCGAACTATCTGACGGTACCACCGCTCCTGCACGGGTACGAATTATTGGTAAGCAAATGGGAGATACCCTGCTGGAAATTGGCATTCATGAAGGAAAAAACCGGCAGGTTAGGCGTATGTGTGAACATATAGGACATCCTGTTTTGCAGCTTAAACGGGTTAAAATTGGCAACCTGACTCTGCACGGATTGTCAAAAGGCTGGCACAGGCACTTAACACATCAGGAGATTAAACAGCTTACAAATATGGCATTTCCCAAAAGTAAATATTAAGATTTTATGCAGTCTTAGGTAGGATTTGTTATATTTTTTGTAGAATAAGGTTATAATTGAGAGGCATAATTTACCAGGGAGTGACTGCATGATATGGATAACCAAACTGAACAGTTAACTGCAGAAAAAGTAATAAATGATAAACCAATAAAGGTTAAAATACGATTAGATTTTAAAGGAACGGGCAAGCCTGGCCGTTTTCTCTTTGGCGGCAAATCACAGGAAAAGGGTGCGGAGGATGCACGTGAACAACAGGTAGCCCTGTTTCGAAACGTGCCTATGCAGGGGGTTTATATTGAAGATATAGACCTTAGCGTAGACGTTTTCACTGTTTTTGACGATGTGTCAAACACTGAAATTGCTTACGCACCGGTAATCTTAACTATTCAGACAGATACTCTTGAGGATGTAATACAGTTCATTACCCGGACTGAGTTCAGAAAAATAGAAATCATTGAGCCCCGTAATTTTTCTTTGTCTAAACATAATACAGAAAAGCTTTTTTTTAAAATAAACCAACAGTTAAAAAGCCATATCGACAACCTGGAGCGGAAGTACCTAAAATAACTCTTTTTTTATACATCGCCTTTTATGGATAAATTAACCTTACACAGCATATATAATTAGCCAAGTCAGTTTTTTGCTTAAAGGAGTGTGTCTTGGCTTGCGTAACCGTAACCCTTATCCAAGCTGGTGGAAAAGATTGGAGAAATTGCTTGTTCGTTCAGTGATCCTAGGCGCAGTGCTTTTGGTGGTTACCCAATCTTTTTTAGCCACCGATCCCTTGCGGCACGTTATTGGTTATGTTGACCTGAAGGACATAAAAGAATCACCCAACGCAGGTCAACAATTAGTTCCAGATAAGCCAACCGTTACATTTTATCTTAAGGAATACGCAGGCTTACCTAAATTACAGGTTTTAATCAACGGTGAGCCTGTTGGAAAGTTTAACGACCGTTATGTAACTGTTCAAGTGCAGGAGGGGGACCTGATTGAACTTGATGCCACCTTTTACAACAACCCTGCACAAATTGAGGTGCTAGAGACATCAGCCCAAGTTGTTTATCCTGAACAAGGTCAGACCTTAAAGGCCACCGGAATAACATCATTGGGCAAAGTATCATTTCAAAATTCACGGTAGGTGGTTCCCGATTCTATCTTGCATTTAATTTTACCCTTAACTATAATTAAAAGGTAAAGTTCTTAAAATCTAGGGAAATAGTAAAATGGCGCTTCCTCAGGGAGTGCATTTTATTTTCAATTTAGGAGGTATGCACCCGATGTCTAATCCTGGAAGCAGAGAGGTGGCCAGAGCGGCCATTAAAATGTCTCTCAGTGAAAGCCGTGAAGAAGAGAGGGAGCTCAAAAATACATTTGCCAAATTGAATATAAAAACCGCAGCTGTAGATTATGGTGGTGATTTTGTTACTTCTGTTAATAAGATTACCGAGAGGTCAGTTGTGGCCGCTAAGCGGGAGAAGGTTATCCAGGAATTACATGCCGATGAAGGTGCTGTTGCAGGGGCTACACGGGAGGCAATTTCACAGGTAATGCCCAAGGCCATAGGGCTCAATGTAGGTGGAAAAATCGGTATTGCCCGCTATAAAGATCACATTAGCGTGGCTATCTTTTTCGGTGTTGGACTTTTACACCTGGATGAGGTAGCTGTAGGCCTTGGGCACAGGGCAGTGTCTTCTTAACCGTGCAAGGGGGTATTCGCCATGACCCATCGTAATGTCTGTGCAGTCAGAGGTGCCATTACAGTGGATAGTAATAATTCAATAGCAATTGCCAGCGCGACCCTGGAATTATTAGAAGGAATTATTCAGCAGAATGGGCTGCTGCCAGAAGATATTATCAGCGCTTTTTTTACATTGACTCCCGACCTTGACGCAAGTTTTCCGGCCTCTGCCGCCAGGGAATTACCAGGCTGGAATTTGATTCCCATGCTGTGTGCAAACGAGGTGGCTGTTCGTAATGAATTACCCATGTGTATAAGGGTTATGATTCATTGTTATTCGCCTAGAGCCAGGGATCAAATAAAACATGTATATCTTCGTGGAGCAAAAGTACTGCGCCCGGATCTGAATTGAAATGGATTTACTTAGTGTATAACACTTGTGGAGAAGACCTGGTCATCAGGAACATCAACGGCATGGTTACTTACCACTACCAACCCAATGCTCCCTTCAAATTTAGGATCAGATACGGTGGTCATCTTAACTCCATGTTCTTTAGCCACTCCTTCATATTTTAATATTGCATCTACACCGGTGGTTCCCTTTACCACCAATTTTGAAGCCCTTATGTCATCTAAAGCTTGACGTAGCTGATCTGGTATTTCTTCTCTTTTCACCTGGATCTCGGATAGAGCAAAGATTACTCGTTCTCTTAGTTGACCCAAAAATTGCAAACGCTCGTCTTTCTTTAGCACAGGTGTACCGTAAATTCCATAAGCTAAAACTTTTTCCAACTCTGAATGATCATCAGGACAGCTTTCTCTTTTTGGCATTATCACTCCCCCTTTGCATGCATCTTTCCCCTTGCCGGCTATTATATTCCCTATGGCATGAGTTTTGTTTTTACACCGAATTGCATTTGCTACTATGGACAAATTATCTTTTTAGGAGTATATTTTTTCGGAAGCATTGTGTTATATCTTCGCATTAGTACCATCTTATTGATGCCATTGTATTGATGCCAAGGAGGAATTTTGGGTGTCGTCCACCGTCATGTTAGCAAGTAAACAACACAAACAAAGCACAGTTATTACTGTGCATAACCATCCCATAGGCGGTGATATCACTACCGTTATTGCCGGTCCCTGTGCCGTAGAGGACCGGGACGGGCTGTTATCTTTAGCCAAACAGCTCAAAGCTATGGGTGTACATATTTTACGGGGTGGTGCGTACAAGCCCCGTACTTCACCTTACGAATTTCAGGGGATGAGAGAAGAAGGGCTACTCATATTACAGGAAGCCGGGAGGGCTGCCGGCCTGCCGGTGATTACTGAAGTAACTGATATTCGCGACATCGAGTTGGTTTTGAAATACGCGGATATCTTACAAGTGGGCAGCCGCAATATGCAGAATTTTGAACTTTTAAAAGAAGTGGGAAAGATTGACCGTCCGGTTTTATTAAAACGGGGTTTTGCAGCCACCATTGAGGAGTGGTTATTAGCGGCGGAGTATATACTGGCTGCGGGAAATTGGCAAGTAATGCTCTGCGAAAGAGGTATTCGCACTTTCGAGAAGTATACCCGCAACACCTTTGATATAAGTGCTATACCGGCAATCAAACACCTCTCACACCTGCCGGTGATTGGTGATCCCAGCCATGCTACAGGCAGGCCCGAACTGGTGGCACCAGTAGCCAAGGCCGCAGTAGCCGCCGGAGCGGACGGGATAATGGTGGAAGTTCACCGCCACCCGAAAGACGCACTTTGTGACGGTTTTCAAAGTTTGCTGCCTGAACAAATGCAAACTTTGATAGTACAACTACAAAAGCGGTAATTATTAAATGTTTTCCAAAAGCTGTTGCCCATTAAAAGCTGTTATGCTAATATATATGCACGGTAGGATGGTTGGATAGTAGGTTATTTAATCAGAATAATTTAGGCAAAATGGAAAGCCGACGTCAAAATGTAAGTTAAAGTAGTATGGTAGGGAGGCGATAATCTTGTATTATGGCTATTTAAGGCACTCCCGGTGAGTGCCTATTTTGAGTTTGTAAAACAACCTCCATCCTGCCCCAAAATAATCGAAATGGGGGTTGGCAACTGATGATTATAGTAATGGCCCAAAAAGCAAAAACAGATCAGATTAAAGCAGTAATGGCGCGTTTAGAAGAATCAGGTCTTAGTATTCATGCGTCCAAGGGTGAAGAACGCACCATTATAGGAGCAATTGGAAGTAAAACCAGGATGAATGAAATGACTGTTGAATCCCTTCCAGGAGTTGAAAAAGTAGTACCCATTTTAGAACCGTACAAGCTGGCCAGCAGGAGCTTTAAGGACGAGGATACAATAATCTCTGTACGTAATCTTAAAATAGGAGATAATGCAGTACAGGTAATGGCCGGGCCTTGTGCTGTAGAAAGCAGAGAGCAATTACTGACTGTGGCCCGGTTGATAAAAGAAGCGGGGGCAACTGTTTTGCGAGGGGGAGCCTTTAAACCCCGTACATCACCTTATTCTTTTCAAGGGATGGAGGAAGAAGGGTTAAAGTTACTCGCTGAAGCCAGAACCTTAACAGGCTTACCTTTTGTCACTGAAGTAATGGATACAAGCAACCTTTCACTGGTAGCCGAATATGCAGATATTCTTCAAATCGGAGCCCGCAACATGCAAAATTTCTTTCTCCTTCGTGAAGTGGCCAAAACCGGTAAACCCATACTGTTAAAACGCTCTCCTTCTGCAACTGTGGAAGAATGGCTTTTGGCCGCTGAGTATATCTTAGCCGGCGGTAACCCCAATGTCATTCTCTGTGAGCGAGGAATAAGAACTTTTGAAAACTATGTTAGAAACACTCTTGATTTAACAGTTGTCCCGGTTTTAAAGCATCTAACCCATTTACCTGTAATAGTCGATCCCAGTCATGCCATTGGCAAGTGGCGGTTTGTTAAACCTATGGCCAGGGCAGCAGTTGCAGCCGGAGCAGATGGGCTGCTTATTGAGGTTCATCCTGATCCGGCCCGTGCCCTTTGTGACGGTCCCCAGTCTTTAAACCCGGATAATTTTAAATTGACTATGGCAGAGATAAATTCTAGTGCTTCAGCCATGGGCAGAAAAGTTGGATGTGAGTAACAATGGCTATGTTTAAGAAAATCTGTATTTTGGGGCTTGGTTTAATAGGAGGATCGTTGGCACGGGCCATAAGTAAACGGGGTTTAGCGTCTCATATAACCGGCATTGATGTCGATCATCGTAACCTAAAGGAAGCTCTGGACGAAGGTGCTATTCATTCCTGTGGAGAAATACCAGGAGCCTTTGACGGCGCTGACCTGCTGATACTCGCCACCCCAGTGGATACTACCTTAAACCTGATTAGTCAAATCTTCCCCCACCTTAGCCCCGGCATGATAGTAACCGATGTGGCCAGTACCAAAGAAAAAATTGTTTCCCGCGCCTCTACGGTCTTGCCGGATAATGTATTATTCGTGGGCGGGCATCCTATGGCCGGGTCAGAAAAAAGCGGCTTTAGGAATTCAATGCCTAATCTTTTTGATGCAGCGCACTATTTTATTACTCCCACGGAATACACATCACGGGACGCCATAGAAAAAATAAAATCCTTGGTCAAAGCAATAGGTGCTGTTCCGTTAGAGATAACACCCGGGGAACACGATCAGGTGGTAGCAATACTAAGTCACCTTCCTTACCTTACTGCGACAGCCCTGGTCAATATTCTTCGTGACCGGCCTGGGTTTCCTGACTTTTTGCAGCTGGCCGCAGGGGGCTTTAAGGATACCACTCGTATCGCATCCAGCAATCCCATCATGTGGCAGCAAATTTTACACTCTAACAGTGAAAAAATTGTGCCCATACTGGATAACTTTATTAATTTATTACAACATTATAAAAGAATGCTGGAAAAGGGTGACACCGACCTCCTTCTGGGCGAGCTCAAAAAAGCCCGGGAAGTACGTGACCACATTAATTGTCGTATAAAGGATGAATAGTGCTAATGGATACCTTAACGATAAAACCCGTTAAAACACTGTCTGGATGCGTTGCCATACCTGGAGATAAATCAATATCACACCGGGCGGCCATTTTGAGCTCTTTAGCCCAGGGCACCACCAAAATTTATAATTTTCTCACCGCGGCCGACTGCCTTTCCACAGTTGAATGTTTAAAGAAAATGGGCGTAAGCATTGAAGGTCCTGTAAATAACACATTGGTTGTTTATGGCCAAGGGCCGGCAGGTATCAATGAGCCACCGGATGTTCTTAATGCCGGCAATTCGGGAACTTCAATGAGGCTCTTAACCGGCGTTTTAGCTTCCTTCCCTTTTTATAGCGTAATTACAGGGGACAGATCCCTTCGTGAACGTCCCATGGAAAGGGTGCTTTATCCCTTGCAAAAAATGGGCGCGGAAATAGCCGGGCGCAAAGGAAGCACCCGGGCACCCCTGGCCATCACCGGAAAGAAGCTCAGCGGTATACAATATGTTTCAACAGTGGCCAGCGCTCAGGTCAAGACAGCGGTGCTCTTAGCCGGACTGCAGGCTTATGGGGAAACCGCGGTTACAGAGCCAGCACTTTCCCGCGATCACACGGAGAAAATGCTGGAACACTTTGGGATACCGGTAACAAAATCGGGACTCACTGTATCTGTTCGTGGACCATGCACATTGAAGGCGGGAGGAGACTTCACCGTCCCCGGGGATATATCTTCAGCAGCATTTTTCATTGTTGCCGCCTGCATAATTCCGGAATCAGATATTACTATTTGTGGAGTAGGTGTAAACCCTACCCGTGCTGGTATTATTGATGTTCTCACTGCAATGGGGGCCAACATCAGTATCAAAAATGAGCGTATTGAATGTGGTGAGCCCGTGGCTGATATTAGAGTCCTTTACGCCCCTTTGCAAGGTATCTCCATCGGAGGAGACATAATACCACGTTTAATTGACGAGATTCCCATTCTGTCGGTTGCTGCCGCGGCTGCACAAGGTGAAACGGTCATCACTGGTGCAGAGGAGCTGAAATATAAGGAGACTGACCGCCTTAAAGCCGTAGCAGAGGAACTTCGTAAAATGGGCGCTCAAATCAAAGAACTGCCTGATGGCATGGTGATCAAGGGTAATACTAAATTTAACGGCGCCTGCTGCCACAGCCGTGGAGATCATCGCATGGCCATGGCTCTTTCCATTGCCGGACTATCAGCTTCAGGTGAAACCACTGTTAATGATGCTGACTGTGTCGATATATCGTTCCCGCAATTTGGTGATGTATTAAATTCTCTTGTGGTAGAATAATACAGCCTGGAGGAGATTTTTCTCCTTTGGGCTTTTTATTTCAATTTAAAAAAGGAAATTACATATGTATGTCGAAAATATCAGGGAATTGTTCGTGTACCAGTTTTGGAGGCACTAATGAATCGAAATATGAAAATCGCAATAGATGGGCCTGCCGGTGCAGGAAAAAGCACTGTGGCTCAAAAGGTAGCAAAAGAGTTGGACATTTTGTACATAGATACAGGAGCCATTTACCGGGCAGTGACATTGGCTGCCGTCCGGCGTAATATAGATTTAGGCAATGAAGATGTGCTTTCGTCATTGGCCGAAGAGATTTCTATTGAGATGGTTCAGGACAATAAAAAATTATACCGCATTTTTATGGACGGAAGTGAAGTTACCGAGGAAATAAGAAAACCCCAAATCTCCCGCCAGGTTTCTCAAGTGGCCAAGATTCCCGGAGTCAGAGAAAGCCTATTGGAGAAACAAAGGGACATGGCAAGTTTAGGCGGGGTAGTAATGGAAGGAAGAGATATTGGAACAAAGGTATTCCCTGAAGCTGATTTTAAGTTTTTTCTTACGGCGGCACCGGAGGAAAGAGCCAGACGCCGGTACAACGAACTAGTTGCCTCGGGCTATCAGGTTGATTGGAATACCTTACTTTCGGAGATAAAAGAACGGGACAGGATTGACAGCACCCGGAAAACCGCTCCACTGGTACCTGCTCCCAATGCTATGATTATAGACTGTTCTCAAATGAACATTGAAGAAGTAGTCGATATCATTGTCTCCAGAGTTACCGGGAGGTAAACTTAGTGTTGTACCAAACGGCAAAAATAATTTGCCGCACCGTATTAGCATTGATTCGCCGTTGGGAAGTTCACGGAGCTGAAAAAATGCCACTCGGCGGAGGCGCAATAGTAATAGCAAACCACATCAGCTACTGGGACCCGGTGGTTGTCGGATGTGCCCTTAAACGGAGAATATATTTTATGGCCAAGGCTGAGCTTTTTAATATACCTGGCTTGGGGCCGATAATTACACGACTGGGGGCATTTCCTGTACGGCGGGACGGTCCGGACCCCTCCTCCCTTCGGCGCTCAATAAAATTACTTAAAAGTAACCGGGTAATCGGAATTTTCCCGGAGGGAACTAGAAGCCAATCAGGAGAAATACTTGCCCCACATTTAGGTGCAGCCATGCTTGCTTTAAAGGTGGGAGCACCGATAGTACCTGTTACAGTTAGCGGTACAAGGGGCATATTCCGGAAGGTATATGTTTCTATAGGTGAACCTCTGGAATTCAATCATTTATCCAGCAAAAAGCCAAGCAAAGAAGAACTGGAGACGGTAAGTCGCCAGGTGATGACCGAAGTTGCCAAAATGCAAAGAAAGTAAATTTAGAACAGTAAATAGTGGTGGTAGGATGAAAGTTTATGTTGCCGCCAAAGCAGGGTTTTGCTTTGGTGTGAAAAGAGCTATTGAAATGGCCGCACGGTCTGCCAGGGATAGAGACGGACCTTTATTTTCTCTTGGTCCGTTAATTCATAATCCCCAGGTAGTAAAAAGCCTTGCAGAAAAAGGCATTAAAAAAATAGAAGATATTAACGATGCCACTCCGCATGGCACGATTATTATAAGATCACACGGAGTTAGTCCGGGCTTGCATCAAAGGGCCGCTGAACTTAACCTCCATGTTGTGGATGCAACCTGCCCATATGTGACTAAATCACAGAAAATAGCCCGAGAGTTAAAAGAAAATGGATTTCAAGTGGTTATAGTCGGAGAAAAGGATCATGCCGAAGTACGGGCTTTAATAGGGTGGGCTAGGGGTGAAGCGTTAGTAATTGCAGACCCCAGTGAAGCTGCTGGATTGCCCCGTTATTCATCCATAGGTATAATTGCTCAAACTACCCAGCCTGAACAGAATTTTCGGGCGGTGGTAGAAGTTTTGAAAAGTAAGTGTGACCGGATTCAGGTGTGTGATACAATTTGTAGCGCCACTAATGAACGTCAAACTGCAGCCGTAGAGTTGGCCGAGAAAGTTGACGTAATGATAGTGGTTGGCGGTTACAACAGCGCCAACACTCAGAAGTTAGCCATGTTATGCCGAAATACAGGTAAACCTACCCACCATGTGGAAACGGCTAGTCAGCTTGAACCACAATGGTTTAGGGATGTTAAATCAGTAGGCATAACTGCGGGCGCATCCACACCTGACTGGATTATAGAGGAGGTTTATAGGCGCATGATGGAAAAGGACGACAAGAATTTGAACGAAGAAGTACAGCCGGCGGAAGAAGTGACTGCAGAAGAAGTGACTTCAGAGGAAGTAACTACAGAGGAAGATACAGCCCAGGAAACTGCGGATGACACTACTTCCACTGAACAAATGCAGGAAAACATGGCAGAAGCAATGGATGTAAGGTCAATTCGCTCAGGAGAGGTTGTAAAGGGCACCATAGTCCAAATAAATGACGATGAAGTTCTCGTCGATGTGGGCGCAAAGTCTGAAGGTGTCATTCCTATTAAAGAACTTTCCTGTTACGATGTTAATTCTCCCCAAGACATTGTCCAAGTGGGAGATGAAATAGAAGTATTGGTCTTAAAAACAGAAGACAGCGACGGCAGAATAATCCTTTCCAAGGAACGGGCCGATGCCGAAGCAGCCTGGTCGGAATTGGAAAAATACCTGGACAATGAAGAGCCTGTTGAAGGTACTGTTCGGGACGTTGTTAAGGGTGGGCTTTTAGTTGATGTGGGACTACGTGCCTTTCTTCCGGCATCCCTGGTGGAGTTGGGGTACGTAGAAGATTTGAACCAGTATGTAGGGCAAACCGTACAAGCCAAAGTGATTGAACTTAATCGCCCGCGGCGCAAAGTAATTATATCGCGCAAAGCTATTTTAGAAGAGGAATCCGTTAAGAAACGTCATGAGTTAATGGAGAACCTCGCAGAGGACGATATTGTTAAAGGTGTTGTACGCCGCCTGACTAACTTTGGGGCATTCGTGGATATTGGTGGTATTGACGGCCTTCTTCACATTTCCGAAATGGCCTGGTATCGCATTGAACATCCTTCTGACGTAGTCAGTGTAGGCGATGAACTTGAAGTTAAAGTACTTAGGGTTGATAAGGAAAACGAAAAGGTTTCTTTGGGATTAAAACAAGTTCTCCCCAACCCGTGGGAAAATGTGGAAAACAAATATCCCGTTGACAGTATTGTTGATGCAAAAGTAGTACGCCTGGCCCCGTTTGGTGCTTTCGTGCAAATGGAACCCGGAGTGGAGGGGCTGGTGCACATATCTCACTTGGCAGAACATTATGTTTCCGAACCGGCAGAGATTGTCAGTGAAGGCGATGAAATCAAGGTAAAAGTGTTAAACGTAGACCCCGACGAGAAGCGCATTCGCCTTTCCGTCAGAGAAGTCAACGGCGGCAACCAGAGTGAGGCGAAGCAGGAAAGGCAAAGTGAGCCTAAGCGGGAAGCTAAACGTGAACAGAAAGCAGATCGTCCACAGCGCCAACCCCAGCCGCAGCCTCAGCCCCAACCGCAGCAAAATGATAATGACCAAGATTCCGTGAGTGATGGCGCAACTGCCACCATCGGTGAAATGGTGGGAGATATTTTTAAAAACAGAGATAAGTAATAATGAGTTAATGATTGATCAATAAGGCCCTCAGGGCCTTATTTTTTTACTTTAAAATAATATCCAAAGGTGCCTGTTCCCTTTTTGCTTCTTTATTAACACGCTTTTTTCATTGCATATTTCCCCTGAAGCAGGGAAGTCTAAACATTGCGAACATAATGTTCCCGCTGGGTAAGCAGCAGCGGGCAAGAAACAGGGGGAAATATAATGACGCAGTTGCCTATAGGTCTAATTGTATTAATTCTCGTTTCTGTCCTAATTTATTTTGGCCTGGCCCAAAGAGTATTAGATCGGCTCAGATTATCTGACAGGGCGGCATTTTTGATCATAGCAGCCCTTATAGTGGGAAGTTTTATTACCATTCCATTATCTACGGGCCGTTACGATGTTTCCCTAAACGTCGGTGGTGCTCTGGTCCCCATTATTCTTGCCGGGTACCTGCTCAGCAAGGCCGGTACTTCCAAGGAGTGGATTAGGGCTGTCGTTGCTACATTCATTACAGCCGGAGTTATCTATGGTGCCGGATTTGCTTTCGGAGGTGTAAACGCTGAACCGGGAGGCCGCTTATTTGGAAGTTTAGATGCCATTTGGGCTTACCCGCTTATTGCCGGTATTGTTGCCTATGTAGCAGGAAGGTCTCGTCGTTCGGCATTCATTGCAGCTACCTTAGGATTAGTTTTAGTTGATTTAGCTTACCTGGTATGGCTCACTACGGGTGGTGCCCCCGCCGGAACAGTAGCTATCGGCGGGGCGGGTGCCTTTGATGCTATAGTGTTAGCGGGAGTATTTGCCGTATTGCTCGCTGAAGTTATTGGTGAAGTTCGGGAACGCATTCAGGGCGGCCCATCTTCTCACCGGCCTGATGCAGTAATCAAAGGGTTAAAAAGTCCTGAATCAGGGGGATTAGGTGCAAAGGCATTAGGTTCAGAGGAATATTCTAAAGAATTAACAGCAGGTGATGAAACACCGGATAAAGACAGGGATAAAAGGGGGAAGCAGGAATGAAAAAACGCAGTATACAGTTATTAATTGGGACAGGCCTGTTAGTGTTTGTTGTATCCATTGCGCTTTATCTGTCCGAAGAATCATCACCTGCTTTTTCACCTGCGAATATACCTGAGTTTGTGTTAAATTCCGTGGAAGCATCCCACGTAGACGGTAGGGTATTCACAATAAAAGACAGTGAGAACAATCTAATCAGCAAAATGTCACGGTTAGTCTCTATCGGGGACGAAATTATTACCGCTGAAGGCAAGGTCTACCGCATTACCAAAGTAAAAGGTCAAAGTGCTGCCGCTGATTACCATGGTATGGATAAATCATTCCTTGCCTATCAAGACTATTTCTCCACAGGAACGGTGCCCGTAGCCAAACAGCAGCCGTCTACCAAGGATAACAGAAATAAAATTGCTATCTATCATACACACAGTGAAGAATCATATGTTCCTACCGACGGAACACAAAGCCAACCAGGTAATGGGGGCATTTTTAAGGTTGGCAATGCCTTCGCCGAACAGCTAAAAAAAGAGGGCGTTAAAGTGGTTCATGACGACTCTAAACATGAACCAAGGGATAGTAATTCATACAATCGTTCTCGGCGTACAGCCACGAAATTATTAAAGGAAAACCCGGCAACACTAATCGATGTGCACCGGGACGGAATACCGGACGCCAATTACTATCGCAAAAATATTAACGGTGAAAAGTTAACTTCCCTACGTCTGGTTGTGGGACGGCAAAACCCCAAAATGCAAGCGAATAAGGACTATGCCAAAAAAGTAATGGCAGCAGTCAATAAAAAGTACCCGGGTCTGGTAAAAGAAATATTTATTGCTAAAGGTAATTACAATCAGGATTTAACTCCCACTTCCATGCTTATTGAGGTGGGGACACATACCAATTCCAGAGAAGCAGCTGAAAAAGGAGTATCACTTTTTGGCTCTGCTTTGCCGGACGTACTTGGTATAGGCAAAGCGGGTGCCGCGAAGGGAACATACGGTGACCCCGGCGCCGGCACTCCTGGAGGCTGGGCTGCAATAGGCATTTTAATTGCTGTTTTGGTCATCGGCGGTGGAGCATTTCTGTTGATAAGCTCCGGCAATCTGAAAAATGCTAAAGACAGGCTTAATAGTTACTTTAGTAAAGAGTTTGCCAGCTTACTTCTGCCAAGACGCCACAAGCGGAGAAAAAAAGAGCAAGAAGGCATTTACGACCCGGATGCCAACGAGGCTGCAAAGCAGCGTTTGGACGATATAAGAAAGGATTAAACTGTCGTTAGAATAACCAAATGTGCAGGTGAATTATGGAACATTATATAATTACTATTATTATTGGCACCCTGGTAGGATCACTTACCAGGGTGCTCCTCCTAAGGGTCGATTACAGGCAGTATCCCGGTTTCCCGCACGGATATATAACTCACCTTGCGCTTGGGTTTATTGCGTCTGCCCTTGGGGCTGTAGCAGTCCCCGCGATAATGAAGCCGGATTATACAGCCTTTACATTTTTAGCCTTAGCCGCGCAGCAATTTCGAGAAATCAGGAACATGGAGCGCGAAACACTGGAAAACATGGAGGAGACGTGGATGGTGCAAAGGGGTGCTGATTATATAGAGGGCATCGCCCGAACCTTTGAGGCTAGAAATTACCTGGTCATGGTAGCTGCATTCTTTTCCAGCCTGGCTTACGAATTAGCCGGCCTCACCGGAGGCATAGGCTTGGGAGTTTTCCTTATTATTTTTGCTTTAAGCTTTAAAAGCGGAGACAGCATCGGAGACATATGTGAGGTCATCCCGGAAAAGGTTTACTTTAAAGGATCGCTTCTCTGTGTGGGAAATATAAATTTTATGTCTGTTGGGTTAAAGGAAATGCGAGGGAAAATTAGACAAGATGCGCTGGGGGTAATAATAAAGCCTAAGGACGACGACGCTAGGGCCACCTTAAGCAATCACGGTCAGCGTTTAGCCATCGCTCATACAGCTTCCATAGTGCTGGGAACAAAGAAAGATGTGGATATCCCTGAATTTACACCACTGGTGCGAAAAGATCCTGACACAGGAAAAGTAGCCTTATACATAGTACCTGCCGAAAAGGACCAGGATGCACTTGTCGCTGCGGTTAACAGGACGCCTATTTTGGAAAGTGCCCGTGTTCGTCCATCAAAGACACAGGCCGGGCGCATAGCTGCTGATTAACTCTAAGGGAGATAAATAGATTGAGTTCACATGAAACGAGCGGCATACTGGCCGCAGTAACACTGGACAAAGACTTAGTAACCGGTGGGGTACCAATTTTTTTGGCCAGGAACGAAGAAGAAAGAGAAAAAATAGCACTATTCGTATCCAAGTCGCTTGATGCTATGGTACACGACCTTGAAAACGGTTGCTACATTATTATCCGGCATTGAAAGATGGTGAGACATTGAAATTTATTTACCACTGCTACGGTGGTACGCACTCTTCCGTAACCGCCGCAGCTATCCACCTGGGGTGGCTTCCTTCTGACAAAACTCCTACGGCCAAGCAATTAATGGAAATTACTCATTTTGATACCAGAAACGCATCAGAGCAGGGTAAATTAACTCTGTTTGGAAAGGACAAACACAATAATCAGGTTTATATTGTGGGTAGGCGTAACCAACCGCATTTGCTGGTTACGCTTATTGAGGAGTTAACAGTAGCCTTTAATGTTCCTAAAAACAGCTTTTGTCTTATTAATGCCATGCCAAGTGTGAATCTCACCATGCGTATCGGTGGTGTTCTCTCCAGGAAATGTAAGCTGGTAAAACTGGGAAGGCCCATTGTAACAAGGGGGACACTAAAGGCCATTCCATGTATACAAAAACTAGTTGCCAATGTAAAAAATGACTGGGAGACAAAATAAATGAAATGCTTTTTTTATTATAGCAACAGTTACTTCGCGTATGCCTACTTGGCTTCGGCCATGCATATGGGAATACTCCCCAACCAGCCCCCTTTTCCTTCTGATTCCATAAAACAACTGCAACCTTGTACTCATGGTAAAAGAAAGCCCCTTTATGCCGGAAAAGATAGTTGTGGGAATAATATTTATGCCGTTTGGAATGTAGGCGCTCCGGAAATGGTAATGAAAATGATCTCTAGCTTTTTACAAGCTTATGATATACCGCAAGCAAGTGTGGTGTTTTCTAACTTAGGCATAAAAGATGACCTGCTCTCGCTAACCACTAACTTGATGGTAAAATATGGCAACGGACAATTATACACATGGTTAGTCAAAACAATTTTAGCCAGGCATTATCCACAAATTGCCCTTGCTGTTGGACGAAGTTGCCACCATAACTTGACTAAAACTGCCAGTTATCAGATAATGTTACCATAGTATATTAGAGAGGAGTGTCCCTGTGAGGGACCACCAATTAGAAATAGAATCCGTGTCCCCCGGTAGCATTGGTGAAGAACTGGGCATAGAACCGGGGGATATAATCATGCGTATAAATGATAATCTGGCGTTGGACATAATAGATTACCGTTTTCTGGCAGCGGATGAGGAAATAAACATATTATTGCGGAAACCAGATGGTGATCATTGGCTATTGGAAATTGAAAAAGATTGGGACGAGGACTTGGGATTTTCGTTTAAAGACGGTGGCTTGGGCAGAACAAAAAGCTGCCGTAATAAATGTGTCTTTTGTTTTGTGGATCAGATGCCTTTGCAAATGAGAAAAAGCCTGTACGTAAAAGATGATGATTACCGGCTGTCTTTTTTTCAGGGAAATTTTGTTACCCTAACTAATACAAGTGACAGCGATCTGGAAAGGATCGCCCACAGGCGATTAAGCCCACTTTATGTTTCAGTTCATACCACCAGCCCTGAACTGCGTACAAAAATGATGAAAAATCCCGGTGCCGGCAAAATCATGGATCAACTAAAATTTCTAGCCTCTGCAGGAATAGAGATACATACTCAGGCCGTTCTTTGTCCGGGCATCAATGACAGTAAAGAATTGGATAGAACCATAAATGATCTTACAGGTCTTTGGCCTTCTGTAGTTTCCCTTGCTGTGGTTCCGGTTGGCATTACCGGCCACCGGCAAACACTCTTCCCGTTACGTGGGTTCACTGATGCCGAGGCCGGGGAAATTGTACAAAAGGTTCAAGATTGGCAGGATAAATGTATAGACCGATATGGATATCCCCTGGTTTTTGCCAGCGATGAATTTTATTTACTGGCTTCAAAACCTATACCCTCTGCTTGCCGCTACGGTGGTTTTCCGCAAACGGAGAACGGAGTCGGATTAATTCGTTTATTCATGGATGACTGGAAAGAAATTGAACCTAAGTTGCCGGCACAAATTCCAAATAGCCGTAACCTGGCCATGGTTACCGGTAAACTGGCTGCATCCGTACTAAAGCCAATCGTTGAACGATTAAATGAGATAACGAATCTTACGGTGGAAATGACTGCCGTAGAAAATAATTTTTTCGGTCCTAGTGTAACAGTGGCGGGGCTTGTAACCGCGTCTGACATAGTAAAGCAAACCAACTTGCAAAGTAATACCGACGCAGTTATTATTCCAGGCGCAACAATCAGAAGCGATAAACCGGTATTCCTGGATGGGCCGTCAATTGACGACCTTGCATGCCAATTCGGCATACCGGTGTTACCGGCTGACAATGCGCGGGAACTGGCTCACGTTACAACTGGTATAACTATAAAGTGAACTCGTTCAGCTAAAGCTGAACATCGGGGCTTAAGAGGAAAGGGGACACACCTCCTGCGGAGGAATGTCCCCAACTGGTGGTATTCAACCCCACCTGAAGAAAAAAAGTGTAAACTGCCACTTGTAGAAGTGGCTGTCTTAAAAATCAGATAAAACTTGTAAAGCTGGTGATATCAAATGTCCAAGCCGGTTGTTGCCATTGTTGGGCGCCCCAATGTGGGGAAATCCACTCTTTTTAACCGTATCGTTGGAAAAAGAATTGCCATCGTCGAAGATAAACCGGGGATAACCCGGGATCGGCTGTATCAAGATACTGACTGGAACGGCAAGGAGTTTACAGTTATTGATACAGGTGGAATTGACTTTGATGAGGCGGACAGTATAACTGCCAAAATACGCGCGCAAGTAAACATGGCTATTCGTGAATGTGATTTGATACTGTTTCTTGTAGATTCCAAACAGGGAACAGTACCTGCAGATGAAGAGACTGCCGCCATACTCCGTAAAGCCCAAAAGCCGGTTATTTTAGTAGCAAATAAAACAGATAACTTTAACAATAATACCCAGTTTATGGAATTTTTTCAGTTGGGTTTAGGGGAACCTTTACCCATTTCTGCTGTCCAGGGTTTGAATATCGGTGAGCTTCTAGATGCAGTGACGTCTGCCTTACCGGAACCTGTTGATGCCAAGACCGGTAACGAAGCTGTACGGATAGCCGTGATCGGCCGTCCTAATGTTGGCAAATCTTCACTTGTAAATAATATTCTAGGTGAGGAAAGGGTAATTGTAAGTGACATACCGGGAACAACCCGGGATGCTATCGACAGTCCCTTTTTTATAGAAGATAATTCTTATATACTTATTGATACCGCGGGTATCAGAAGAAAAAGCCGTATTGACCGTTCCACTGAATGGTACAGTGTTAACCGTTCATTTAAAGCAGTGGAGAGATGCGATGTTGCTCTAATGCTCATTGATTCTGTGGAGGGTGTTACAGACCAGGATAAAAGAATTGCCGGTTACGCCCATGACAGGGGAAAAGCAACCATTATCGTAGTCAATAAGTGGGATTTAGTGGATAAGGATGAAAAGACGGCCAGCCGGTTCATGGAGCACATCAGGTATAACCTGTCCTTTTTATCGTATACGCCAATAATCTTTGTAAGTGCGCTGACCGGGCGGGGAATGCACAAAGTGTTAAGTTTGGTAAACTATGTGGCCGAACAAGCAAACATGCGAATTTCCACCGCCAGTTTAAATCAGCTTATGGAAGACGCAATCCTGCACAACCCACCTCCCGCAAAAAAAGGTAAGCGGCTTAAGATCTTTTATGCAACCCAGGCGGGTGTAAATCCCCCTACATTCTTAATTTTTGCCAACGATCCTGACCTGGTCCACTTCTCTTACATGCGTTACGTGGAAAACCGGCTCCGCGAAACTTATGGTTTTGAAGGAACCCCATTAAGAATTGTATTTCGCAGGCGGAATACTAGCAATTGAGTTGGTTTTGAGGTGAGCTTATGGTTTCTTTTCTGGCAGTTATGGCCGGATACCTGATCGGTTCACTGCCGGTAGGTTACGTCATTGCCCAAGCAAAAGGATTCGACATCAGGGAGCATGGAAGCGGCAACATTGGAACCACCAACGTTTGGCGCAATTTAGGCCCTGTTCCCGGCATTATAACGCTAATTGGTGATATTTTAAAGGGTGTTTTGGCTCTCCTGCTCGGAACACACGTAGGGGGGCAAAATCTCGGTCTGCTATGCGGTCTTGCCGCCATTGCCGGGCATAGTTGGCCACTTTTTTTACGTTTCAAGGGTGGGAAAATAATCGCTACCAGCCTGGGAGTTTTGATTGGTTTTTCCTACGAAACTGCGCTGCTTGCTGCCGCTGTATGGTTAATTACCGTAGCAATTAGTAAATATGTATCTTTAGGTTCCATAATTGCTGCTATTTCAGTACCTATTTGGATGCTTGTACTGAAACTTGATCTGCCGTATTTAATTTTTGGCACTTCTGCTGCAGTATTTGCTATTTTTAAACATCGTTCCAATATGAAGAGAATTCTTGCCGGCACAGAGTTTAAGGTCGGTCAAAGTAAAAAATTGTAACCTATTCCAAAGAGAAAGGGGGCAGTGCCCCAAATGGCCAATAAAATAGCAGTGTTGGGTGCAGGAAGCTGGGCTACTGCTATTGCAGTTACTCTTGCGCGTCGTCACAAGGCCATTTATATGTGGGCCAGGCGCAAGGATCAGGTTCAGGAGATCAACGAAAACAAAAAGAACAGCCGATACCTACCAGGAGTATCCCTTCCTGAGCAGATTATTGCTTCTGAATCGATGGAAGAAGTAATTTCGGGAGCCAAAGCTGTAGTTTTCGGTGTCCCTTCCCATTCCTTTCGTACAGTCTTGCAAGAAGCAAAAAAGATTTTAGAACCGCAAGCTATAATCATTAATGTGGCCAAGGGGCTGGAAGAGAATACGCAGTTAAGATTGTCAGAAGTGTTTAAGGAAGAAATGGGCAAAGAGGGTGTCAGTCGGTATGTAGTTCTTTCAGGTCCCAGCCATGCAGAAGAGGTGGCGCGTAACATTCCCACCGCCCTGGTGGTTGCTTCATCGGATATAGAATCGGCCCAAAAAGCCCAGCAGATATTTATGGATGAACACCTCCGAGTTTATACCAACCCCGACGTTATCGGCGTGGAGGTGGGGGGAGCGTTAAAAAACATAATTGCCCTGGGGACAGGTATTGCGGACGGATTGGGTTACGGTGATAATACCAGCGCAGCACTGGTAACACGTGGGCTTGCCGAAATCACACGCCTGGGGATCAATCTAGGTGCCAACCCCCTCACATTTATCGGCCTGGCGGGAGTTGGAGATCTAATGGTTACTTGTTCAAGCAAACACAGCCGCAACCGGAGAGCAGGCACAGCCATCGGAAAGGGGTATACTCTGCAGGAGGCTCTGGACAAGGTAGACATGGTGGTGGAGGGAGTACGCACCACTAGAGCGGCACTAAAGCTTGCTCAAAGGTTAAACATAGAGATGCCTATTACCGAACAGATGTATAATGTGCTATTCAAAAACCTTTCCCCGAGAGCCGCGGTAAGCAATTTAATGAGCCGGGGCAAACGGCATGAGATGGAGGAAGTAGTTGAAGCCAGAATAAACTGGTGGCCTCCCTCCAAGTGAACTCGTTCAGCTAACCTAAAGTGGACAGGAACCTTTTTTGAATTTTAAAAAGGTTCCTGTCCACTTTTTGGTTTCGCGCGCTTTCTTTACGACGGCAGTATTCTATTGGCCCCTCGGTAATTTTTGGCGTAATAATCCATAGCCAGCGGTGTAACGGTAATACCTTTGCTGGATGAAGCATGAATAAATTCCCCGTTTCCAACATAAATACCTACATGTTCTATGTTTCGGGAACCATGGTAACCAAAAAATACCAGGTCGCCGGGGCGAAGGTCTTGCTTATCAATCCTTGATCCATATTTTGCCTGAGCCGAAGCTAAATGTGGCAGATTAACCCCTACTTTTTTAAATACGTATAATGTAAAGCCCGAACAATCAAAGCTGGATGGACCTGCCGATCCGTATACATATGGCTGTCCCAAGTGAGATTTAGCCGTAGCCAATAACTTTCGGACATCCGGCCGGTTTGCTGCGCGAGAAATTGTATTATATTCGGGACGTGTGTTAACAGCTTTAAACTTAGTTTTGTATTGAGCAGTTGTAGATTGGGTAACCTTCAGCAGACCCGTATCCGGGTCCCTGTGCACCCATTCTGATGAAGGCTCAACCGGCACAGCCTGTGCCAGTGGTGGAAACAGCATTACTATCAGTAACAAAAGTAAAACTAGCAATACTTGCCTATGCACTATTTTTAAATTCTCCTTTCTGAACTAATTACGGACTTGTCATTTGTTGTTTTTCGACAACTTTACCATTAAATCCTACGAAGTATGGAAAAATTAATTGATCTTTTTAACTGAATATTTTTTACTAAATTATTCCTGTTAATATTCAGTAGCCGGTAATAATTATTTTTACCAAACATATATATATATTGTTAATGTATGCCACCGAAGAATAATACACTTTGACCGGTATAAGTACGTCTTACTCGCCAAAAAAGGGTGGGGGGGGGTGCCGGAAGTTTTGTTGGAATCTTGAACGAGGAGGGAGTGTATGGATGGAAAAGCAGGACATTTTCCGTGATATGGTTGAACGCACCGGGGGTGATATTTACCTCGGAGTAGTTGGCGGTGTTCGCACAGGCAAATCAACTTTTATTAAAAAGTTTATGGAACTTATGGTTTTACCGAATATTGAAAATATCTATGATCAGGAGCGCGCTACCGATGAACTCCCCCAGAGCGGAGCGGGACGGACCATAATGACCACGGAACCTAAATTCATTCCAAATGAGGCCGTGGAGTTAGAGATAACTCCCGAAATCGAAGTCAAAGTGCGCCTTGTTGACTGTGTGGGCTACCGGGTGGAAGGGGCGCTAGGTTATGATGAAGACGAAGGCCCACGCATGGTGTCCACGCCGTGGTTTGATGAACCAATTCCTTTTGAAGAGGCTGCCGAAATCGGAACCAGAAAAGTAATTAGCGACCACTCAACCATGGGCATTCTAATGACTACTGACGGGAGTATTATTGATATCCCCAGAGAGAATTACGTGGAAGCAGAAGAACGTGTAGTAGAAGAATTAAAAGGTATCAATCGTCCGTTTTTGATCATTCTCAATGCGGTTAATCCCTTTTCGGAAGAAACATTAACCCTGGCTGATGAGCTAACCGAAAAATATGATGTACCGGTAATTCCCTTAAATGTTATGGAATTAACCCAGCAAGATATTTTTATGGTGCTAGAGAAAGTGCTTTTTGAATTCCCGGTGAATGAAGTTAACATCTCTCTGCCTTCTTGGATAGAAGAACTTCAAACAAAGCACTGGCTAAGGGAGCAATTTGAAGATGCGGTACGAGAAGTGGTCCAGGGCGTACGTCGCCTCCGTGATATTGACGGAGCAGTGGAAAAGCTGGGCGCTTACGAATTTGTGGAAACCGTGCAACTGGAGAAAATGGACATGGGAACAGGTTCAGCGGGTATTACAGTATCTTCTCAACCCGGTCTATTTTACAAGGTATTAGAAGAAGAAACAGGATTTGAATTGGAAGGTGAGCAGCAACTATTCCGTCTGGTTAAGGAGCTAGCGGTAGCAAAACGCGAATATGATAAGTTTGCTCCTGCTATGGAAGAAGTTATGGAAAACGGATACGGGGTGGTAACACCTAACGTCGAAGAGATGCAGTTAGAAGAACCTGAATTGATTCGGCAGGGTAGCCGGTTCGGCGTCAAACTAAAGGCGGCAGCACCTTCCTTGCACATCATTAAAGCAGACATAACAACGGAAATTACACCGATTATAGGCACTGAGAAACAATGTGAAGAACTGGTAAGCTATATGCTCAATCAATTTGAAGAGAACCCCACTAAGTTTTGGAACTCAGAGATATTTGGAAAATCGGTGAATGACCTCGTTCGCGAGGGAATCCAGAATAAACTCTACCGTATGCCGGAGAACGCCCAGCGAAAATTGCAAGAAACACTTCAGAAAATTGTCAATGAAGGAAGTGGAGGCCTAATTTGTATCATCATTTAACCGGTTACTAAGACCGGTTTTTTTTCTTTCCATCGTCTGACTATTGTCACTCTAAATTAATAGTGATATAATTTCTGCTATGTATGGAATAATGTCCATTTACAGCGATAAAGATCATCCCGGGAAAGGAGAGATTACCATGTCAGATGCAAAAATTTCGGTTGGGTTAATGGGAATAGGAACAGTGGGCCGGGGTGTTTACCGCATTCTTACGGACAACTGCGCCAATATCCAGCGTAAAGTTGGCGCACCAGTAGATATTGAAAAAATTCTGGTTAAAGACCTTGGCAAAGACAGAGGCCTGGAAATTGAGCCCAGCAAACTGACAACTGAAGTAGCGGATATTATTGATAATCCTGATATAGATCTGGTTGTTGAATTAATTGGTGGCTTAGAGCCTGCTTTAGATTATGTCAAAAGGGCTCTTACTAATGGCAAGAGTGTGATTACCGCCAATAAAGATATGATTGCAATGCATGGAAAAGAACTTTTTGAACTGGCCGAGGCCAATCAATGTGACCTTTTATTTGAGGCCAGCGTGGCAGGTGGAATACCCATTATTAGACCCTTGAAGGAATGTCTGGCTGCAAATCGCATGCAGGAAGTTATGGGCATAATAAATGGTACCACTAATTTCATGCTTACAAAAATGACAGCTGAGGGCTCTGACTTTAATGAAGTTTTAGAAGAAGCCCAGGCTAAGGGTTTCGCTGAATCAGACCCCACGTCTGACATCGAAGGCTATGATGCCGCGCGCAAGCTGGCCATATTGTCATCGATAGCCTTTAACAGCCGGGTTACGCTAAATGATGTTTACGTGGAAGGAATTACTAAAATTACCTCTCAAGATATTACTTATGCGCAAGAGCTCAATTATGCCATTAAATTGTTAGCAATTTCCAAAGAAACATCAGATGGAATTGAAGTCAGAGTGCACCCTGCTCTGATTCCTAATCATCACCCCCTGGCTTCAGTTAACGACGTATTCAATGCTATTTTTGTCAGGGGAGATGCAGTGGGAGATGCTATGTTTTACGGCCAGGGTGCCGGTGAAATGCCTACTGCCAGTGCCGTTACGGCTGATATAATGGATGCGGCACGGGCTTGTTTATATAATGTTCCCAGCTTAATAGGTTGTACCTGTTATGAAGAAAAACCGGTTAAATCCATGGGATTGACGGAGAGTAAATATTACATTCGCCTGCGAGTTGCCGACCGTCCCGGCGTTCTAGCATCCATTGCATATGCTTTTGGTGACAAAGAAGTAAGCTTAGCATCGGTCATTCAGGAGCAAAACGAAGGTGATGAGGCTGAATTAGTTATGGTAACTCACAAAGTGAGGGAAAAAAACTTACAAGAAGCTCTAGAGATGATACGGCATCTGTCATCAGTAATTGATGTCTGTAACTTTATTCGGGTAGCAGGCGAAGAACAGTAAGTGAACTCGTTCAGCTAAATAAGTAGGAGTCATAAGAATTAGCTAAATTTTTATTTGCGGGAGGAACAAAGTGGTCCGCGTTCAGGTACCGGCCAGCACTGCTAATCTAGGTCCCGGTTTTGATTGCCTGGGAATGGCACTTAAACTGTTTAACATTGTAGAAATGTCAGAAACCAATTTAGGTCTAAGCATAGAAGTGACAGGGGAAGGAAAGAGTTATATCCCGCGGGATACTACCAATGTTGTTTATACTTGTGCCCAGCAGGTATTTAAGACAGTGGGATATAACCCTAAAGGTTTGAGAATACGCCTGCATAACAATATTCCTATGTCCAGAGGGCTCGGAAGTAGTGCCGCAGCAATTATTGGCGGGCTGGTGGCGGCAAATGTTATTTCAGGCGGCACACTAAACCCGGTGCAATTATTAAGGATTGCGATTCAAATAGAAGGACACCCTGATAATGTTACCCCCGCCCTATTCGGGGGCATAACAGTTTATGCCCATACCGATGAAGAAGTAAAGTATTTAAAAATTGATCCCCCCTCAGGGTTAAAAGCTGTGGTTAGTATACCGGACTTTACTCTTTCCACTAAAGATGCCCGAGAGGCACTGCCCAAACAAATCAGCCTTGAAGATGCGGTATTTAACATTGGCCGGACGGCCTTATTAGTAGCTTCTTTGCAAAGGGGAGACCTTAATTTGCTGTCCGTGGCTATGGAAGACAGATTACATCAGAGCTACAGGGCCGGTCTCATACCTGGTATGAGAAAAGTATTTGCCGCTGCCCGGCTTGCCGGTGCCAAGGGTGTTGCCTTAAGCGGCGCAGGACCTACTCTAATCGCCCTTACTGATAAAAACCCGGATCTTATTGCCAAGGTAATGAAAGAAACCTTTTTGCAAAGCGGGGTAACGGCCAAATCCGTTGTTCTTGACCCTAGTCTTACCGGAGCTAGAGCACTGGAAATAAAGAACTAGATATAAAGAAGACTAGGTTCAGGTGGGGTTCTAACCCCATTTGAACCTTAGTCGCACTTATTTCGAGCTTACAGCCTGTTGATCCCCGGCCTAAGAGGGCGGGGTCTTACAGGCTGTGCGAAGATCAAAATGCATGGGAGTGTACGATAAATGTTGGTAGTGCAAAAATACGGGGGCAGTAGTGTCGCCAATCCCAAAAGAATCCGCCGTGTTGCCCAAAGAGTGGTGGAGATGCATCGCCAGGGGCACCAAATAATTGTGGTTGTATCCGCCATGGGCGACACTACCGACAAATTAATCGAACTAGTCAAGGAAATCACTACAAATCCCTCGGAACGCGAGATGGACAGGCTGTTGTCGACCGGAGAACAAGTTACAATTGCTTTACTGGCCATGGCTATCAATTCCATCGGAGAAGACGTAATTTCTTTAACCGGCCCGCAGGTGGGTATAAAGACCGACAGTATTCACAGTAAAGCCAGGATTATCGATATTGATACAGGCCGCCTGCAGCAGGAGATAAATGACGATAAAATTATAGTAGTAGCGGGATTTCAAGGAATCAATGAAGAAAACGACATAACCACTCTCGGAAGAGGCGGTTCTGATACCACTGCGGTTGCCATTGCCGCCTCTATGAATGCGGACTTGTGTGAAATATTCACCGACGTGGACGGAGTCTATACCACTGACCCGCGGATGGTTCCGGAAGCCCGGAAACTGGACGCCATAACTTACGATGAAATGTTGGAACTCGCGCACTTAGGGGCTGTTGTTCTTCACCCCCGCGCTGTTGAGTGCGCTAAATTGTACAATATACCAATCCATGTGCGCTCCAGTTTTAACCATAATTTAGGAACCATTGTTAAGGAGGTAACCGACATGGAAAAGGACATGGTTGTAGCCGGTATAGCATATGATCTAAACGTTACCAAGATTGGAATTTTTGATGTTCCCGACGAACCAGGTATAGCTCACAAGATATTCAGCTCACTGGCGGAAAAGAATGTAAATGTGGATATGATTATTCAAAGCGCTATGCGCAACCAGGTAAATAGCATCTCCTTTACCGTTTCTCAAACTGATCTACGACATGCACTTAACGTGGTGGAAAACATAAAAGATGATATTGGTTATAAAGGTTACACCCACGATCAGGACGTGGCCAAAGTTTCTATCGTAGGCGCCGGAATGGTCAGCAATCCCGGGGTCGCTGCCATGATGTTCGAAGCACTTGCTTTGGAAAACATAAATTTAGAAATGATATCCACATCTGACATAAAAGTTTCTTGTATTATTAAAAAAGAGCTGGCAGATATAGCGGTTAAGGCGCTGCACAAGAAATTCAATCTGGGAGAAGAAAGCGATTCTGTTTGCTGCTGTAGCTAGAAAAACCGGAGGGATCATTGTTGAAATACGTTGTGCTTTTAGCCGATGGCATGGCCGATGAAAGTTGTAAAGAACTAAACGGAAAGACACCTCTTAAGGTCGCAAATACACCCCATATGGATTGGTTGGCCTGCAAAGGGGAAATAGGCACGGCTTATACTATACCGGAGGGCTTCCCGCCAGGTAGTGACGTTGCCAACCTATCCGTAATGGGTTACAGCCCTAAAATTTTTTATACAGGTCGCTCACCCTTGGAGGCAGTAAGTATGGGCATTCATTTGGATGACAAAGATACTGCTTTCCGGTGCAACCTGGTGACATTGTCCGAAGAGGAAGATTACAAAGAAAAAAAAATGTTGGATTACTGTGCCGGAGAAATATCGTCAGAGGAGTCGGCACAGCTAATTGCACAAATAAATGCATCCTTTGCATCTGAGAATGTTCGTTTTTATCCGGGGGTAAGCTATCGGCATCTAATGGTTTGGCCTTCCGGAGCCGAAAATACTAGTCTTACACCTCCCCATGATATTTCAGGAGAAAAAATAGCTACTTATTTACCTGAAGGTGAAGGCAGTGAGACTTTATACAGTTTAATGAAGAACAGTTATAGTGTGTTAAAAGATGAGCCGATAAACATGGCCCGCATTCAAAAAGGAACCAACCCGGCAAATTCTATCTGGCTCTGGGGGCAGGGTAAAAAACCCAGTTTAGATGGTTTTACAGAGAAGTACGGACTGAAAGGGGCTGTAATTTCGGCAGTAGACTTGATTAAAGGAATTGGTATCTGTGCCGGAATGGAAGTTCTTGATGTGCCGGGGGCCACGGGTAACATACATACCAATTTTGTTGGGAAGGCCGAAACGGCACTGAGAAATTTGGAGAGTGGCCTTGACTATGTTTATATTCACATTGAGGCCCCGGATGAAGCATCGCATCAAGGTGATTTAAAAACTAAAATTAAGGCCATTGAGAAGATTGATGAGATTCTCGGGCAAATACTACAAGGGCTAAAAATACGTGAAGAGTTTAAGATTATGGTTTTGCCAGACCACCCAACTCCCATGCGTACGAGAACTCATTCTTCTGATCCGGTACCTTTTGTCATCTATGATTCTCGAACTGAAAAGAAGGAAAACCGTAAATTTAACGAGGATACGGCCGCGGAGGCGCCCTTGGTAATTGCGCAAGGTCATAAGCTAATGGATTATTTCCTCACCAAATAGAAATTCAAGAAAAGCGCGCTAAATCAGTTCCCTTAGCGCGCGCTTTTCAGTACTTTTTTCCTTTGTCCTTGCCATTTATATGGCAAGGTATACTTTCCTAAAGTATGAAAAACCCCCTACACAGGGGGTTTTTGTAGAAAAATGCATTATTTTATTTCTCGGTCTATGCGCTGTCGGAGTCTCTGCAAAAAGCCACCAACGCTGTCATTTAACTGGTCTAACTGCTGAACTTGCTGCGAGTCAACCTGGCCGGAGGTAACCTGGCTGAGAAGAGTGCCCATCTCCATGGTTTCGTTTTGAGCTTGCCGCAACTGGTATAAAAGCTGTTCTTGTTCCATTTCATGATTTGAGTTATTGGTAAAGATACTTTTTAGCCACGTCACACTTAATGCCCCCTCGATATAATTTTCTTTTAATAATTATCTGCAAATCGATAACGCAGTATTTGACATTTGTTTTTTTAAATTATTGATTCTAAGGTTTATTTTGGAAGGGAGATATATTCACTCATGGCCACTGGCTTTAGCAAAAAAAGACCTACCTTTACACAGTTTCACAATTTGTTTGTTGAAATACTAAACACCAACAACTGTAATACAGACACCTTTTCCCGCTGGAATGAAATTGGCGACATTAACCAACGGGCATTGATCCTTGCAGCTTTTCGGGACAAACTTATAACAGATTTTGGCCTGGGCAAAGATTTTGAAATTAATAAACAACTGCTGGAATTAGATGGGCCTGTGGAGAGTGTAATCACTCAATTTTTTCACTCTATCTCCACATTGAGCCTGGTAGAACACATTAACGAAACAATTATAGAACAGCAAAAAGCTCGCCGCGGGGAAAACTAATAGGTAAACTCACTAATTTTTCCGGCATATTGTCGGTATATCTAGAATAAATATTTTAAGGCTGGCTGAACTTGATGACTTATGGAACATAAAATAACGAACAATCGCAAATGGTTTTTAAAATTTACTATATTATTATACTTTTCTACGGTGGGTATAATACTGCCTTACTTTCCTCTTTTGTTTTCTCACCGGGGATTGGATAGTAGCCAAATAGGAACTCTTCTGGCCATTGGCCCCTTTGTTTCAACCTTAGTTCAATTTCTTTGGGGAGTAGTAAGCGATCGCCTGCAAACAGTGAAAAAACTTGTTATTTTTCTTCTTATTATGGGAGGCCTGTCCAGCAATCTAATATTTAGTAGTGAGTCCTTCCGTTCCTTGTTGGCGGCGGTTTTTATATTCTACGCATTTGCCTGGCCGGTAATTCCCTTACTTGACAGTCTTACGCTGGCAACGGTAAAGGAAACCGGCGAAGGATATGGAAGTTACCGCTTGTGGGGATCGTTGGGATTTGCCATATCGGCATTATTGGGTGGGACAATACTTAAAACAATTGGCATTGAAAATGTTGGCTACCTTTATCAGGGTCTTCTTTGCGCTTGCATACTTATGTGCACGCTCATACTTGACACCCGGCCGTCGGCACACCGGGTTACATTTAATGAAGCCAAAAGGATTTTGGGTAGAAAGGAAATATTGGTCTTTTTATTTATTGCTACTTTACTGAGCACCACTAACAAAGCTAACGATGCCTTCTTGGGTCTTTATATTCAACATCTTGGCGGGTCAGAACAGGCGGTAGGGTGGGCTTGGACAGTAGCGCCATTAAGTGAAATTCCCATTTTTGCTTTTTCCGGTTATCTAATGACCAGATTTCATGAGTTATATCTTTTAGCGCTGGCATCTATTGCTTTTGGCCTGCGTTGGATCTTGTTCAGCCTGGTGCAGTCACCGGAAATGCTGATACCGGTACAACTGCTGCATAGCTTAACCTTCGGCTTATTTTTTATGTCCGCCGTGGGGTATATGAGCCGGCTTGTGCCTCAGAACTTACGGGCCAGCGGACAAGGATTGCTGTCTACATTTATCGGCGGCGTGGCGGGGATTTTCGGCTCTTATATGGGAGGCATTCTGTTTTCCTCCGGCCCCCGTTTACTCTACATTTCACTAGCCATTGTATCCCTATGTACATTTTGGTTTTTTTACCGGCATTACAAAAGCACAGTGCAAAAAATTGCGGCTAAGAAAACAAGCTAGCCTTCCGGCCTAAAATACCGTATATTCCTCCATGCCCTAATCACTTGCCTTTATCATTACCTTTTATTTGTCATTATCATCACATACTATTCCGCCGGTCATAAAACGGAGGGAGTAGAAGAATACTGGTTTTATGTGTAGACATTAAACAGCTATTATGAGATAAAGCCAGTTTGCTTTACATATTGCCATGTAACAACTTTTAATGGGCAAGTGGGTTGTTTGTAATTTTCTCCTATGGGTGGTAAAATGTTATTTAACTTCACGTACTCTACAAGTCTTTTAACGGCCTTTTTGGGGGCCGTTAAAAATATGCTCAACATTTGGAGGGAAAATGGTAATGGATTTTATCGGACGAGAAGGTGTAACTGTTAATCCCTACTTGCGACTGCGAGACAAGGAATTAAAGACGATTCATAGCGCGTCAATGGAATTGCTTACTGATCCCGGCATTGAACTATCTCATGAAGAAGCCGCCGACATCTTTGACAAGGCCGGGGCTACCGTTACTAAATCAGAGAGAGCAAAAGGTACTTGGGTAGTAAAGATCCCGGAAAAGCTGGTTCTTCAAGCCCTGGAAACAGCCCCTTCTCAAGTAACGCTCGGTGCCAGAAACCCGGAGCATAAACTCATTCTGGACGGAGAAACGCCGCGGGTTTATTTTGGCAGCGGCTCAGAAACGAATAACATACTGGATACTAACCTGGAGGAATTTACTTCTACCTCTGACCCCGACAAAAAGCTAAAATTCCCCGTGCATAAAAGGCGCAGGGGAATGGTAGCCGACCTATGCGCGGCGGCACGGTTGGGTGAACACCTGGAGCACTTAGACTTCTTTATTCGCCCGGTTAATATCCAAGATGACGACATATCGGAAGATAGCAAGGATGTAAACAAATTTTACGCCTGTTTGAACAACATGACCAAACATGTTATGGCCGGACTTACAGACCTTAATCAATTGGACAATATAATTCGCATGGGTGAAATAATTACCGGGGGCCCCGAACAACTTAAAGAAAACCCGGTGATGTCGTTCATTACCTGTGTCAACAAGAGTCCTCTCCAATTAGAGGGAGATTCGACTGAAAAGATGCTGTCCATAATAAAACGGGATATGCCTGTAGTTCTTTCCAGCAGCCCCCAGGGTGGTTCATCGGCGCCTATCGACGAAGTGGGCATGGTGGCACAGATTAACGCCGAAATATTGGCTGCTGTAACATTGAGCCAATTAGCTCACCCAGGGGCCAAGGTCATTTATGGCAGTGTTCCGGTAAGGGCACGCATGGATAACCTGCACGATATGTACGGTGCACCTGAATTTAATCAATACAACATTGATTGTGTACAAATGGCGCGGTATTACAAACTGCCCTGTTACTCCACCGGAGGAGTTGCCGATGCCAAGGTTCCGGGTGTTCAAGCAACTGCCGAAAAGGTGTTTTCCCATCTTTATGTCTGCATGTCCGGCCCGCACTTGCTGCATTACGCATTCGGTCTATTGGAAGAAACTCAGACTTTTTGCTTTGAACAGGCGGTCCTTGATAACCAGCACATAGGAATGGTTAAGACCTTGATGCAGCCGCCGGAAGTATCACAGGATAACGTTTCCTACAGCCTGGATGTAGTACGGAAAGTAATGAACACATCGCACAGGCTTTTTGCTCGCTACGCCAGAAAACGAATCCATTCCGGTCAACTTTTCCTGGCTTATCCCTTTGAGGGGGGAGAAATACAGGATGAAACAATGGCCAACGCAAAGGCGGAAACGCAGCGCATACTGGCTGAGCCTGTTGAGCACTTAACTGATGCAACCAGTGATCAGATTTTTGCAGAAATCCCCGGAATATTAGACCGGATAAAGTGAAGCTCAATAACTTAATTATTTGAAACAATTTTAAGGGAGGCTTTATAGTGAGCGAAAGCGAATTGATCAGCGCCATACGGTATAACGTTTTACAAGGCAGAAGGGATAAAGATGACGAGGGATTAGAGGATGATTTAGTAGGGGAGCCAGGCGTAGAGGAGCTGGTTAAAGAAGCCCTGCAAAAAGAAGTTCCTGTACACGATATTCTACTGCACGGGCTTACCGAAGGCATGAAGCAAGTGGGAGAAAAATTCGAAAAAAAGGAGTACTTTATCCCTGACATGTTGTCCGCCGCAGAAGCAGTGGGAGCAGTCATGGAAACATTAGAGCCCTATTTGCTGCAAGAAGGAACAGCTTCTAAAGGAAAATTTCTGTTGGCTACTGTGGAAAAGGATCAGCACGACATTGGCAAAAACATAGTGGGCATAATGCTAAAGGGTGCCGGCTTTCATGTGGTTGACCTGGGCATCAGTGTTCCCACTGCAGACATAGTAGAAGCGGTGGAAAAGGAAAAGCCGGACTACCTGGGTCTTTCCGCCCTGCTGGATACAACGATGCGTCATATGCAGGAAACTATTAGTTTACTGCAAGAGAAAGGCTTGCGTTCGAACTTGAAAGTAATTATAGGAGGTGCCCCCACCTCACCTGAGTTTGCAGGCAAAATAGGTGCTGACGCCCACTGTAAGGACGCATTTGCCGCAGTAAGCACCGCCAATAAAATGGCAAGTGGAGGCGGCGCCAATGGTTAATAAGTCATACGAACAAGCACAGCAAACCGGATTGTACGAAAAACCGGCTAGCTTAAGAGGTAAATATGACAATGTAAGGCGCTTTTGGGAAGATGAAGTAACCTGCCTATTTTTACAGCCTTATCTGAAGGACATTCGCAAGCATGCAGAAAGTGCTGAGCGTGGCGTACGCATCCTTGATCTGGGATGTGGCAGCGGCGATGGGTATGAGTTACTTACATCCGCTGCCGACCGCAAGGCCGCTTCATCCGAACAGGATAACAGATTATTACCTGATAACAGCATAGAGACCTACCTTGGTATTGACATCAATCCCGGCCTGTTGGAACAAGGCCGAGCTGTATTCAGAAAGAATGAAAGAGTCCAATTTCAAGAGGGAAGCTTTTCAGAGGGATTACCCCTTGCTGAAGGAGAGAAACCCTTTGACCTATATTTAAGTACGTACGGTACTTTTTCGCACTGTACTGACAAGGAATCAATAAAGCTTCTGGCAGACATTGCTGATCATGCTAACCAAGGCGCCATCGTTGTTTCCGATTGGTTGGGATGGCAGGCCTATGAATGGCAGAATCTTTGGACAGAAACTCTTGCTGAAGATCAAGTAATGCAATATATAATATCATATCTCACAGATCCGGAGGAAAAGGAAAACACTGAATTTGACCCGTTTGAGCTCCGGCTGATGAATAAAAATACAATTCAAGCTATAGTAAATAATGCTGCCCAACAAAGCAATAAGAATCTTAAACTACTCTCAACTTTTGATCGATCAGTATTTATAGGTCGCCATATGGAAACCGGGGACTATTATCCCAAACCGCAGCCAATACGCTGGGTAATGAATTCTCTCTTAGAACAGGGACTGCGTACTGATCTTGAACGCGCCTTTATCAAATACGAACCGCGGCAAGGCTTCCAAGCAACTAACAGTTATTTTGAACAGCTGGTACGATGCTGGAATAGCCTGGTCCAATATGTATCTGAAATTATGGCAGGAAATAATGTTTTTCCTCCGGCAGGCCCTCCTGCCTTGCAGCGAGCAGCCGGAACCATGCAACAATTGGTTAGAGCAACAGCAATTCTTGACTTAGAGGACGTCCGGGCCAATATAATAGAACCTCAGCTTGCTTACCAACTCAGAGGCTTGGAAGCTGAATTGCAGCAGGGTGAGGGAAGGGCTCACGGAATTGTCGCTATCATGCAAGTTGTATAAAGCATACACTTAAGGAGGAATTAAATTGCGCGGACTTACGGCAGGGCAATACCGCCCTTTAACCGATGAAAACATAAAGGCAGTACACGAAACCAGTGCTAATCTTTTGCAAAATCCGGGAATTCGCTGCGACAATGAAAGGGCATTAGAATTATTTGCCCAAAACGGAGCGGAAGTGAACAAGGAAACAAATATGGTTAAAATACCCAGGGGTATGTTGGAGGATGCTATTGCCTCTGCTCCCTCCCGTGTTACATTGTGCGGCAGGGAAGAAAAGAACGACCTTATTCTCGAAGGCAAGAGAACTCACCTTGGAACCGGAGGTACCGTTCTTAACGCCCTTGACCTCGAAACAGGGGAGAGACGCCCCACCGTTAGGCAGGACATTAAAGATTTTGCCAAACTGGTTGATGCTCTGGATAACATTCACTTTTTTATGCTCCCGCTTTACCCTAACGATATAGAAGTACAAAACATTGATGTTAACCGTTTTTTCTGGGCGCTGGCTAATACCTCCAAGCATATTATGGGTGGCGTTTATACAGTTGACGGTATTCGTAGCGTAATTGATATTGCGGAAAAAATATCCGGTGGTCCTGAAAAATTGCGCCAGCGTCCCATTGTTTCCATGGTTACATGCGTAATGAGCCCGTTGGTAATTGATGACACCTACGGTGGATTGCTGATGGAAGTAGCCGGGCAGGGAATACCGGTCGTGTGTCCGGCGGAGCCTTTAGCCGGTGCCACAGCCCCAAGTACCATTGCCGGCACAGTTGCCATTTCCAATGCTGAAACACTTTCCGGGATAGTGTTAGCCCAGTTAACTAACAAGGGTACTCCCACTATTTACGGCACAGTAAGCAGCAGCATGGATATGAAAACCGGGTCTTATCTGTCCGGTAACATCGAAATGGGTTTAATCAATGCTGCCAGTGCACAAATGGCTCAATATTATGAAATTCCTATTTATGCAACTGCCGGTATGTCCGACTCTAAATTGCCCGATGCGCAGGCAGGCTACGAAAAAATGGCTACCGCTATGATTACTGCGCTGGCAGGAGCTAACTTCATTCATGACGCTGCCGGATTCTTGGAGTTTTGTACCACCATTTCCTATGAACAAATGGTCCTGGATGATGAAATGATTGGCATTTGTATGCGGGCAGTAAAAGGCATTGAGGTTACCGAGGAAACACTGGCCGAGGAAGTAATCAGAAGTGTCGGTGCAGGCGGTAATTTCCTGGCCAACCCGCACACCATGAAGCACTGCCGGTCGGAATTCTTTTACCCCACTATTGGCGACAGGCAGTCCAGAAAGCTTTGGGAGAAAAACGGTGCCCAGGATGCACGGCAAAGGTCAATAGAAAAAGCCAAATTAATTCTGTCCGAGCACAAACCGCTGCAGATTACAGATGAAGTGATAAACGACATTAAAGCAAAGTACCCTCAATTGGACATTTAAGGACAAAGTTACCAAAAGTTTTTAACTTAAATTTAACATGTCTACCCTATACTAAAACTTTTACTTATGTTAGGCTTAGACTAGCAACTTAGTTTGGGCGCACGGGTTGCTGTTTGTGAAAGGAGTGAGTGACATATTTTAGTAGTTGGTGAACTTATAAACGGTACCAGAAAGTCCGTTAAAGAAGCTGTAATAAACCATGACGAACAATTTATTAAAGAACTGGCTAAGCAGCAGGCTGAAGCCGGGGCAAATTATATAGATGTAAATGTGGCCACCGGCCACGGTGACAAGGAGCCCTCCGATATGGAGTGGGCTGTAAAGCTGATTGAACAAGTGACAGACATACCCCTGGCCATTGACAGTTCCAGCCAGGAGGCCATGGAAGTAGGACTGAAAACTTGCAGCAAGCAAACCCCGTTATTAAACTCTGTCAGCGCTGAACCGGGTAGGCTAAAGCCTTTTTTGGACTTGGCCGAAAAGTATCAAACACCTGCGGTAGCTCTACCCATTAAAGACAGTGGCATTCCTCCCAGTGCTGAGGAGAGACTGGACGTATGTAAGTTAATTACTGAAGAGGCAGCAAAAAGAAACATTGCACCGGAGAGATTATACTTTGATCCACTTGTATTGCCTCTTGGAGTAGACTCAACAAATCCGTCGGTTACTATAAATACCATCCGCATGGTTAAAGAGGAGATATCCGGCGCTAAAACGCTGGTTGGCTTGAGTAATGTTTCTTATGGGCTGCCCAACAGAAAATTATTAAACCAAATTTTTATGGCTCTTTGTATCCAAGCAGGTTTGGACGCTGCTTTGTTGAACCCCACTGACCGTTCTACAATGGGTGTATTAAAAGCTACCGAAGCATTGATCGGTACGGACCAAATGTGCATTAATTACTTGAAAGCCTATCGTCAGGGCCTACTTAAAGACTAGGAGGAGTTTTAAATGAGCTTATACGAGCAAATTAGCCTCGCTGTTCAGAAGGGCGAAATTGAAGAAGTTGGATCACTATCCAAGCAAGCCCTGGAGGAAGGCAACAATGCTTTAGATGTATTAAATAGCGCTCTCATGCCCGGTATTGAAATAGTGGGGGAAAAATTTGGGCGCGATGAATTATTCATTCCGGAAGTAATGATGTGTGCACAAGCACTGCAGGCCGGAATTAACACCATTAATCCTTTTTTAACCAAAGAACAGTCTTCGTATAAAGCCAAGATTGTGATTGGTACCGTAGCCAATGATGTACACGATTTGGGCAAAAACCTGGTAAAAATGATGTTTACGGCTAACGGTTTCGAAGTTATCGACATGGGAGTGGATGTGTCGGCGGAAAAATTTGCCGCGGCATTAGAGGAACATAAGCCACAAGTTCTCGGTTTGTCAGCATTATTGACCACTACCATGCCGGAAATGGCTAAGACAATTGAGCTTATTAATTCCAAGGGTCTGCATGATGGTTTGCAAATTATGGTCGGAGGAGCCCCTGTTACCGAAGATTTTGCCAAAGAGATCGGTGCGGATTTCTATGCAGACAATGCCATAGAAGCAGCAAATACCGTAAAAGGCATGATTTAACCCTCTTTTCAAAGTATCACCAAAATTAGAAGGAGAGTGAAAGAGCTTGTTCACGGTGAACCCTCAAGAATTACCCATTGACAGGGCAGAGGCCCTTCGTTATCTGGGGTACAAACCCGGCAAACGAAAAATCGGGAAAAAGATATTACGCCTTTTAGATGAAGAAATGGAAAAGGCCCGTACGCTAATTAACCCCCGCGGGCTTTATCGGGTGGTGGAAGTTGGAGAGCTGAGAAACCATAAGTTTTTCCATGATGCCCAACAAATTGCTTTCGGCGTCTGCACCATTGGTGAAAAGTTGGATAAAGAAGTTAAAAGGTTGTTTAAGTCAGGTGAGGGTACCCGGGGTGTTCTCCTAGATGCTGTAGGCTCAGTATGTGCCGAAGCTACTACCGACCTGGTTAATGCCGAGGCGGAAGAGTGGGCATCAAAAAACAAGTTAAACATAACACGTCGCTTTAGCCCTGGCTACAGTGGTTGGAATGTTCGAGATCAAAAATTGGTATTTGCCCAGCTAGGCAAATTTACCGCCGGCGTTAAGCTAACCTCTTCCGGCATCATGCTGCCTATTAAATCTGTGTCCTTTGCCTGCAAGCTAAGCACCCAGGACATGGTAGAAATAAATAAAGGGCAAAAGTGTGCATCCTGTAATATGCGCGGTCGCTGCGCATTTAGCGCAGAAGAAGGAGTATGCAGGAAAACAGCCAAGGAAGCATAATAACATAAGCTCAAAAAGAGCGGTAGGTTAAGTTAACCTACCGCTCTTTCCATTTCCGGCATGGACACGCTTCAAGATATTTGTTATCATTATGAAAAATTGCACTAAAAGCAGGAGGATAAAATGACTGTAAACGATAAGGCTATTGATTTGGGAAGAGCCGTGACGGAAACAGATGCGTATAAGAACCTACAAAAGGTACAGGCGGCAATGATTGAAGATGGCGAGGCACAAAAGCTGGTACAGGATTTCCAGAAACTTCGCAATTCTTACGACAGAATGCAGTCCATGGGCCACGAATTAGAAGAAAAGCATTTAGAAAAATTAAAAGAACTTCATGATAAAATGATGGAGAACCGGCTGGTAAAACAGTACGAAGAAGCGCGTTCAGAATTTGACCAGTTATTGGCAGACGTGAATGCAAAAATTAACGAGGGAATGGGTAAAAATCAGGGTGGAAACAGCTGCGACTCCGGTAGTTGCGGTTCCGGTGGCTGCAGCTGCTGATCAAAAAGGCAGCTATTAACAAGCGGACAGACATTTTGCAAAATGAAACAATGACTGTCCGCTTACAATAAAACTATGTTTTTGGAAGCAGGTGAACCGTCCGAGACTGCTGAAAAAGTCCAGATTCGTGTCATTCAAATACTTAGATTCTTCGCTGCACTCAGAATGACAATCTTGGCTCTTTTCCCCGTGCTTCCAAATGAAATTTGACATGCGAGTTATTTATGGTAAAATGAAATTAAGTGATTATAGGGGGCGTAGCTCAGCGGGAGAGCGCTTGATTCACATTCAAGAAGCCACTGGTTCGAAACCAGTCGTCCCCACCAAAATTCAAAAAAACGTGTAGCCATATCATTAATCGGCTACACGTTTTTTTTTGTTCATTAGGTGTGATTAGGGCGCACTCATTATCTGTAATGTTAGGAATTTCTTATCCATAAGATTAATTATTTCTCCCTTGTCATCTCCGGTTAGCATCTTAAGTATAGGCCGCTGCGGCAAATTGGTATAACGCATTACGATTGCTTTTTCCCTGTTATTTAAGATAACTTCCGTACCGGTATCATAAGGAGTTATATAATCCACTAAGTAATCAGCTCCGGCCCCAAACTGAACAAACTTCATGGAGCGTATATACTCCATGGCTTCGGCTTTACTCTTTGCAGACTTGTAACCTGTTTCTTTATTCGTCATGGCCTCAAATACATCGGCTGTTTGTACTATACTAATACTTAAATCCTTGTACTGCCCATCAAGCAAAGTGTTATTCAACTTGTGCGGATAGGACATGTATGTGTCCATATCACTGTCGTAACTGGCATTAAAGTCTTCCCACACATGATGCATAAGGATAATTCGTTTAGACAGTACATTTATTTTATTTTTAACCAGGTTGTACCCTTCTAACGGATGCTTTTGCATTTCCAGGTAATCTTCTTTTTTCTTATACGTATAATTGATATCAAGCAGCCTTTTGTCTATCTTGGCCATTCCGATGTCGTGCAGCGCAGCCCCCAATACTATCTTCTCCAGCTCATTTTTGTTGTAACCAGCCTTTATGGCCATTATGGCTGATAAAATAGCTACATTGAGTGAGTGCACAGCATGGTCTTCTCCACCCGCCAGAAAAAGCATATTAGTACCATAGATTGTATTGGGGTTGGAATAGAGGTTCTCAATAATTTCATTAGCTATTTTTTTAACTCTTTCGGTTCTACGAGATGAAAATTGTTTTAATGTGGCTTCGATCTTTTCTCTGGCTTCGAATTTTAACTCATCACCTATAATATCGTCATATAAATCAATATCTTCACTATCGTCAGTGTGGATGGTGATAAACCTGTGTGCCAGGTTATCTATATTACGTTGAAGAGCATTAACACTGCCCTTGGTGATTCTAATATTGCTATTTACATAAATCCTGCCATCCTTTAGGCGCAGCGGCTTTGCAACTTCTTTACCTATGTAATTGTCCAGGTCCGATATTCTAACTATTCGCATGTCTCACACCTTAAATATATATCTTCGTGGTTTCAGGAGGCTGAACCATCGAGTAAAAATTTCTTTTACCATCTAGTTTTTCCGGCTTTTCCGCTTCCGTTAACGTTCGCGTTAAGGAGTCATACTGATACCATCCATAGGTTACTACCATTTTTTCACCACTGTCTTTCTGCAAATAAACTTCCTCAATAACAATGGAGTTAAATGGGGAGCTGACCTCCGGTCTGGCTAATTGAGCTACTTCGAATAAAGAAACATACTGAAATTGACCTAATCTCTTGATTTCAAAATAGCTGGAGAAATAGCTTATAAGCGTAGCATAAATACCAACAAACTGATCCATTATCACACCACCAAATTGAAATAATCAAAAAAAGCGCCCCAAAATCAATGGCCGCCTCAAAAGTCTTTTGCTTTCTTTTTAAGCAGCCTGGCAACCATGGCATAAAAGCTTTAGGCCCATAACTTTGCGTCCCGGCTTTTCAGCCGGTTTGCCCATTTTTTCAATTTATACATACATTCTACCATTCTCGAACATTTCCTGCATACAGATTAATTATTGTAAAAAATTATACCAGATAAGACGTTCGCGCATTGCCTATACATTGCTTTCCACTAAAGAGTTCGATTAAGCCTGCTGCCCGTACATTCTTTACATTTGCATATAATCGCGATAATATTAATCCATATCTTCAATGCTTAGTAATTTTGGGCATTACCATTGCATACATAGTGTTTAACGTAGATTTAAGCGGGGTAATTTTATGAGCATTCCCAGGCAAAATTGCATCAGATGTAAGCATTTTTATGTAACGTGGGATAAAAGCTTGCCAAATGGCTGCCATTGCTACGGCATAAAAAGTAGGTATAACCCATCGGTCCAAGTTTACAGGGCAACCGGGGAAGGTTGTCTGTGTTTCAAAGAAAGGAAACAACTGAAAAAGGGTAAGTAATATTGCCGTTGGGCTGTTAGTAAAAATACCACTAAAAGGCTGGGTATGCCTCTAAACATCCCCGGCCTTTTAGATTCTCAATTAATTATAATGGCCATTTGTGTAAACTAAAAGCTATAACAAACCAGAACCATTCGTTCATCAAAGGACTATTAGATTACTGCACAGCCCGAAACCCGGCCTTCTATCGGATTTATTTAGCTGAAGGCAGATTAATATTTAACAAAATAAAACAGTTTTTGCAGGAAAATGGCTACTTAGCCTCGAAATGGTTCAGACATTTTTCCTTTGAGAAGGTGGGTCCTAATGCAAAAAAATAAAAACCAAACAAAGCCCGGACTGGCAGCTGTAGAGAACGGGAAACTCAAAATTTTCGATCCCTCTCCGGGAGAGCAATCCGCAAAAATTATTGCATCAGAGGAAATAGTTCTTAAAATTAACGGGAAACAAGTTGATTCAGAGATTGAGGTAAATCAAAATGACACCATTGAAACAGTGCCAAAATCCGAGCTGACCCCCGCCGAAATTAACATCGATGTATCTAAAGATAAAATGGCAGCATACTTAGAAATCAAACCGGAAATAAAAATCACTTATGCCCTCAAGGATCAGCCCCCGACTCCTAATCTAGTTCTCGCCACTGAACAGCATACAGAGTTACAAATCCCGTACAGTATTGCTGATATTTTAAACTTAATTAAAAAGAAAGGTATTGTTCAACCCGATTTGCAGGCAGTAAAAGAAACTTTAGATTTTGCAGGCGGGAAGAAAGTCCTTATTGCTTCCGGTACCGCTCCTACACCGCCTCTGGATGAAAAGGTGGAAATAAAGATTCCATCAGGAAAAACTGCGCCACTCGTTAAGGCTGATGGTAGAATTGATTACAGGGAGAGTGCATCAAATATCAGCAGTGTTGACCAGGGGGATATATTAGCGGTTAAGCAGCCGGGCGCTCAGGGTGAGCTGGGCCGTGATGTTTTTGGTAACATCATCAAGCCAAATGAGCCCCGGACAATATCAATGCAGGCAGGCACCGGGACAGAGCTGATAGAAGATAAGACCAAAGTAGTCGCTACAAAAGCCGGTCAGCCGGATATAAGGGCAGGGAAGGATAGTTATTATTTTGCGGTACAGCCCAACATGGTACACAAAGGTTCTGTTAGCCTGGATTCAGGTAATATTAGATTTAAGGGAGATGTCCACATCAAGGGCGCCATAGAACAAAACATGGTTGTTTCCGGCAACGGGAAGGTACGGGTGGATGGGCTTATCAGCAGTGCCACCGTCACCTCCGGCAACCATATCACTTTAAATGGGCATGTACTGGCATCAAAAATCAGTGCAGGGGCAGCCATATCTTCAATTAGCCGTATACTACCCCTGTTGGAACACCTTGAGCAATTAATGTCCCAGCTGCAAATGGCACTTAAACAAACCTTTGCACAACTAAAGGGACAAACATCCTTTGGCAAAGTTACGGCGCTTCTCATGGAGAAAAGATTTCCTTCATTTCAGTCTAACATCAATAACATATTAAAGATTTTCTCTAAGGATGCCAGCCTGCCCAGGGAAATTGAATCTCTCGCCGCCATTTTAAATCAAAAGTTTCGGGGAATTAAGGTACTTGAGCTATCCGGCATTGATGACATTAAAGAACTGAGCGATGCAGTTCATAAAACCAAAACCCATCTTGAGTTCTTAACAGATAACAAAGCCAATATTCAGCTGCCCTATTCTTTAAACAGTACCATTGAGGCTACGGGTAATGCTATTATTACAGGACAAGGCTGCATTGAAACAAAGATTATAGCCGGAGGGACAGTCCTGGTGCAGGGCCTCTTTCGCGGGGGCAGTATCGAGGCCGGGGATAATGTTACTTTAACCGAGGCGGGCTCAAAAACAGGTGTTCCCACACACATCAAAGTGCCTGCCGATAAGTCTGTTTTTTTCACCAAGGCTTACGAAAACGTAACCCTGGAAATAGGTGAGCAACATTATCTAATAAACGAAATTAAGAACCACAACGAGGCGCGCCTTGATGTATACGGAGTTGTAGAGTTTGTCAAGTGGACACCAGGCAAAAAGTCCACCAGGTCTAAAAGCGATTAATAACAGCCAAAAACCAAAGTCAGAGAGTTACTAAACCTTTGTGCCGATCAAGCACAGGAACCACAGAAAACTTGTTAGCCTTCCCGCACCACACTAAGTCCTCGTCAAACCCCAGTTGCAGGAGCCTTTGCCCGTGTGCGGAATCATACAAACACTGTCCTATCCCTTTTTCGTAACCGGCAGCAAGAAGCGCAACAGCGGTTGCCGCGTCAGTCATTTGAAGTTTAACTTTGCTCGCATCTTTGGATGCCAGCACTTTAAGTTCCAGCATTACCAGACCGGCAGCCACGGCGTCCTCCAGTGAAAATCTTCCCTTTGTACCGGCACAGACAAGGGTAACATCGCTTTTTTCATTGTATAGGCGCCGGGCCACCGCCCGGGCATTTAATAGGCTTCCCATGTATACATTGGCGGCGGTTTTACAAGCTTCAATGGTCCTGGTTCCGTTGGTAGTGGTAAGAATCAAAAACTTTCCGGCGATTACATCACCCGAGTATTCCAACGGCGAATTCCCGGTATCAAAGCCGGTTAGTTTTCGCCCTCCCCGCTCGCCCCCCAGCAAAGTTTCCAGGCCCTCATGTCTCTTTTGGTGTGCTCTGGCTATGGCATCCTCGGTATCAGTTACAGGAATAACGCCATGGCAGCCGTTGGCCAGAGCGGTAACTATAGTACTCGTAGCTCGCAACACATCAAACACCACAGCGCTGGTGGCTGAGATCACTTCAGGCTGCAAATCATCCACACGCATACATACATCTATTCTCATTTAAATCTCCTTTTTTTTGCCTCCCTAAGGACAAGTATAATTATATCTGATATGGTATTATAAACAATAATCGGAAAACTCTATTAAAAGCGGATTAAGGGGGCATATTCCTTGCAACTTCACCTCCGCAAACGGTACAAGCATTTTAAACGCTATAGGGAAATAGCTAATGTAATGGCCAAGCACGGCTTTGGGCACATGCTCAACCAGCTGGGCTTAGCCGAGTTTATTAATACAACTTGGCATAAATATTCACATAAGCCGGAAAGTTCCGCAACTTCAAAGGCACGCCGGCTGCGCCTTGTACTGGAAGAATTGGGTCCCACTTTTATTAAATTAGGACAACTTTTATCTACTCGCTCCGACCTGCTGGCTGCAGATTACATAGATGAACTTGCCAAACTGCAGGATGAGGTTCCTCGTTTTCCTTTCCACACGGTTAAAGAAAGCGTTCAAATGGAGTTGGGTGACAACATTGACCATATTTTTACAACCTTTGCCAAGGACCCCCTTGCAGCCGCCTCCATAGGACAAGTACACCGGGCTACCTTAAAAACAGGTGATCAGGTTGTGGTCAAAGTGCAGCGGCCCGGGATAAATGCAACCACAAAAGTGGATATTGAAATACTTTATGACCTTGCCGCGCTGGTAGACCGTCATGCCCCTTGGGGAGAAAACTACAGCGTAGTGGAAGTGGTAGAAGAATTTGACCACATGCTACAGGAAGAATTGGACTTCACCAGAGAGGGAAAGCATATTGAGACCTTCAGGCAAAATTTTGCCAATGACTCTCATATCTTCGCCCCTAGTGTAAACTGGGAATACACCACCGGTAGAATCCTAACCATGGAATACCTGGAAGGAATTAAACTTACCAAGCCGGGGCTTTTAAACCAGCAAAAAATAGACAAAAAGGCAATAGCCCGGCGGTTGACGGACGCCATGCTGAGGCAAATATTCATGCATGGATTTTTTCATGCCGACCCGCATCCAGGCAATCTTATGGTAGTACAAAGGGAAAATATTGCATTTATCGATTTTGGCATTGTAGGACGCCTGGATGAAGAAGTGCGCGACAAAATTACAAACCTGGTACTGGGCTTGGTAAACCGCAGCACGCAAGATATAATACGCGCCATAGTTAGCCTTGGTGCCATCCCCGGTAGTACAGATTTTAATTCACTGCGGCGGGACATTGACCGGCTGAGGCAAAAATATTATGAAATCCCCTTACTGGATGTTAGTCTCTCTGAGTCACTGGGTGACATTATGCAGATTACTTTTGATTACAATATTCGCGTTCCCACCGAATTTACCCTACTAGTAAAGGCTTTGATTACTATGGAAGGAATTGCCGCCAAGCTAGATCCTGAGCTTAGCATCATGGAAGTAGTTGAGCCTTTGGGTAAGAAACTGCTCACCCAGAGGTACAGCTTTAAGAGTGTGAAAAAAATGTTAACAGAAAACATGTCTGAGTACCACAGCATATTCACCCGGTTGCCAAAACACCTAAACCAAGTACTGGACATCATATCAAGCGGTGAATTAAGGTTTAAAACCGAAAACCCCAAACAACACATTATTATCACCCACCTGCACAAAGCTGCCCATAAGCTGTCCCTGAGCATACTTACCGGAAGCCTGGCGCTAACTTACAGCCAGCTGGCAGGAAAGGGCGTTACCTTGCTTGGTTTGGAGGCTGAAAATATTGTGCTACCCATGACCGGACTAACCGTGATTTTTTTAATTGTTTCTATTATGGGCACTAAAAAACTTTAACCAATTTCGACATTAATTGGGACATATTTCTGCAAATTAAACAAGTTAGGCAGGAAGTATTAGACTTAAGCAGAATATTTAACTAATAAAGTCAAACAATGGCGTACTGGAGTGGGATGGTTGTCAAGACGCAGGCGAGTGGAAACACAAAATAAAGACGGTAGTGAACGCTGGCTGGTTACTTACGCAGATATGATTACTTTATTATTGATTTTTTTTATTGTGATGTATACTATGAGCCAGGTGGATGCGGCCAAATTTGAATCCCTGGCATCATCTCTCTCTCAGGCCATGGGGGCCGGGGGAATGATCATGGAAAGTCCGGGGCCTTCTTTTGTATCCGGTGCCAGTCAAAGCGCTGCTGAAGAATTGGAAGAAAGACAAGAATTTAAAGACATTCAAAGTGAATTGGAAGCTTTAATCCAAGAACGCGGTCTGGCAGCAGAAATTGTTGTCACCTCTGAGCAAAGGGGTATCGTAATCAGTTTTCAGGAAAATGTGTTATTTCCTTCCGGATCAGCACAATTGACAGAGCAGGCCCAAAGACTGATTGACGAGGTAGCACCGGTTCTGCAGGAAACGGATAATAACCTGCGCATAGAAGGGCACACCGACAACTTACCTATTCATACCGAAAAATTTCCTTCTAACTGGGAGCTGTCCGCATCCAGGGCCACCAGCGTACTGCAAGAGTTGCTTAGGACGGCGGATATGAGTGCAGCCCGGTTGTCCGCTGTAGCTTACGGTGAATATCGCCCCCGAGTGGTTAACGATACCCCGGATAGGAGGCAACTTAACCGGCGTGTAGATATAGTAATCTTGCGCACCAAATTTGAAGGTTCAGAACCAAAAGCAATAAAAATTATCTCTCCCTCCAGGCATTAATCCCCCTAGTTAATTATTAAACTAGTCGGGTTAAATAGAATAGAGGATATTACGACAGAAAGGGATTATTATGGACATTACTGCCATCGGTGGCTTATTTTTCGGCCTTATCTCACTAATAGGCGGTTTCTTACTGGAAGGAGGCCATGTGGGTGCCCTCTTCCAACCCAGCGCCGCTATAATCGTCTTTGGTGGCACCATTGGGGCCACGGTTATTTCTTTTTCTTTACAGGAAGTACTAAGCATACCCAGATTGTTAAAGGTTGCTTTCTTTTCCAAGCAGCCGGATGCAGTGGCTACCATTGAGACCATGGTTAGTTTGGCCGACGATGCACGCAAAGAAGGCCTTTTACACCTGGAAACACGCCTTGAAGAAATTGAAGATCCTTTTATTCGCAAAGGCATTCAGTTAGTGGTGGACGGCACTGACCCGGAAATGGTTAAAAATGTACTGGAAACCGAACTTTATACCATTGAATCGCGTCACCATGTGGGCAGCGCCATTTTTGAAACTGCGGGTGGTTATGCTCCCACCATGGGGATCATCGGCACGGTAATGGGACTGATTCACGTACTGGGTAGCATGGAGGACCCTGAGCAATTGGCTCCGGCCATCGCAGTAGCGTTTATGGCCACGTTATACGGTGTGGGAAGCGCCAATGTGCTCTGGATTCCATTAAGTGGTAAACTGCAAAACCTGAGTAAAAATGAAGTACTTATTCGCGAACTGGCCATGGAAGGCATAGTTTCTCTTCAGGCCGGCTACAACCCGGTTTTAATCCGTGAGCGCCTTACCGCCTTCCTTGCCCCTGCTTCACGGGGAGGCAACACGGAAATGGAGAGTGAGGAAGAAAGCTAGAATATTATTGATTGGAGTTGATTTTAATGGTAGACGCGAATTACCTGGACCAACAGGTTGTTGTATTTGACCTGGATCAGCAGGTGTACGGCGTACCAATTGACGCTGTTCTGGAAATAATTCGCATGGAAAAGATTACCCCCATCCCACAAGCTCCGGATTTTATCGAAGGCATCATCGAAATAAGGGGCAGGGTTATTCCGGTAATGGACCTTAGAAAGCGCTTTGGTCTCCAGGTAGCGGAATACACGCAGTCAACCCGCATAATCATAGTGGACATGGATAGCAACAGTATGGGTATCATTGTAGATTCCGTAGCAGAAGTGCTGCAGATTTCCAGTGGTAACGTGGAGCCCCCACCTTCTGTGATTGGCAGCGTAGATCAATCTTTTATCCAGGGAGTTGCCCTGTTGGAAAAACGGATGATTATCCTTCTTGACCTGGCCAAGGTACTGCAAGACGAAGAAAAAGAGGTTCTGGAGTCTATAATGACGGCAGAACAAAACGTTTGAGGTGATCTAAATGTTCTCTAATGAAGAAATTGCGGTATTTATGGAAGAACTGGATGAGAAAATACAAGTCATTAGCGATAACCTTTTAACTATGGAGAAGGGAGAGGACAGTCCTGAGGTGCTGCAGGAAATATTTCGTGCAGCCCATACCATTAAAGGCTCCTCTGCCGTAATGGGCTATGACCGTATGTCCACCCTGACCCACCAAATTGAAAATCTTTTTGAACAACTGCGCCAGCACTCGCTTCCCGTCACCGCACCCTTAATAGATACCCTTTTTGAGGCCCTAGATACCCTGCACGCGCTGCGCGATGAAATTACCGGGGAAGGGGAAGAAGTAGACACCAGTGCCGTGACAGCTAAAATCGCGGCCTTTAAAGAAGACACGGAATTGGGTGGGACTGGCGAAGATCCGGGCCAGCAAAAAACCGGCTTAAAGACCAAAGCAGCAGCCGATAATACTGCGGCCGCGGACATTGCTCTCCCCCAGCTGGAAGAGACTGACGAGACGTTAATTACCCAAGCGCAACTAAAAGGGTTTAACGCTTATTGGGTTACCATAGTGCTGGACCAACACACTCAGATGAAGGAAGTTAGAGCCTTCATTGTGTTTGAGACCCTACAAGAAAAAGGGGAAATAATCAAGAGCGACCCTCCGGCCGAAGATGTACAGGAAGGTAATTTTGAACACCATTTTACCGTGATCTTACTTACAGAAGAGGATACAGATCATATTACCAACCTGGCCACTTCAGTAGCTGATGTGAAAGATGTGAGAGTTCAGGAGGTATTATTATCCAGGGATGCTGCTGTGGCTGAAGAAGTCACTCCTTCAGCCACCTTACCAGCACGTGAGGATCAACAGCAAAATCCTACACAGGGCCAAAAGAAAATTAGCACTTCCAAAACTGTGCGTGTAGATGTGCAAAAACTTGATACTTTAATGAACCTGGTGGGTGAACTGGTTATTGACCGCACTCGCCTGAACCGTTTTACCGATGTTTTTGAGAGCCAGTATGGATCAGATGACCTGGCCGAAAGCCTGATGGAAATATCCAGTCACCTGGGACAAGTCACCACCGATTTGCAGGACGAAATTATGAAAGCCCGCATGTTACCGGTGTCTTATGTTTTTAACCGCTTTCCACGTATGGTTAGGGATATTGCTCAAAAGATGGATAAGGAAGTTGAATTTACCATAGAAGGCAAGGAGACAGAATTAGACCGTAATGTCATTGAAATAATCGGAGATCCCCTAATTCACCTGCTTAGAAATTCTATCGACCACGGCATTGAGCCGCCGGAAGTGCGCGTCAAAACCGGCAAGCCCCGCAAGGGAAAAGTACAGCTAAAAGCTTCCTATGTGGAAAGCCATATTGTAATTACCCTGGAAGATGACGGCAAAGGAATGGACCCGGAAAAACTACGCAGCAAAATTGTAGAAAAAGGTTTGGTTAGCGCAGAACAGGCCCAAAGATTACATAAAAGAGAAATACTGGACTATATTTTTGCACCTGGTTTTTCCACCACAGAAAATGTAAACGACATATCCGGACGAGGTGTGGGGATGGATATTGTGCGCAGCCAGATAGAGCAGATCAACGGCTCGGTAGAGTTTAACAGCATCCCCGGCCAGGGGACCACCTTTACCATCAAGCTGCCGCTTACCCTGGCCATCATTAATGCCCTGATGGTAACCCTGGGGAAACATACATACGCCTTTCCTTTAACCCATATTGTGGAAACACTGGCCATTGAACAAGATGAGATAAAACTAGTTCGTCACAGTGAAGTAGTTATTGTGCGTGGTTCAGTTTTACCACTGGTTAGGTTGTCGAGCGTCTTCAACCAGCAGCCGGACGACGAGGAAAACAGTAGACTGTATGTAGTGGTACTCGGTTCCGGCGACAGAAAAGTAGGTGTTGTGGTAGACAGATTACTGGGAGAGCAGGAGATTGTAATTAAGTCCCTGGGTTCCTACATGGGCCACGTCGATAACCTCTCCGGCGCCACCATCCTGGGTGACGGCAAGGTAGCTCTCATTGTAGACCCACGGGGAATAATCAAGGAATCCGGTACCAATGCAGAGGATGTCGGTTATGCAGAAGCCAATTAGGGTACTGGTAGTTGACGATTCCGCACTGATGCGGATCATGGTCAGCCGCCTCCTGGAGGAAACCGGTAAATTCAAAATAATAGCAACTGCTTCCAACGGGGAAGAAGGGGTACAAAAAATATGCGCCCTGAAGCCTGATGCCGTAACCATGGATGTGGAAATGCCCAAAATGGACGGCCTTTCCGCTCTGAAAGAAGTTATGCGCCGCTGCCCTCTGCCGGTAATTATGCTGAGCACATTAACCACAGCCGGTGCCAGGGCTACCATGGAAGCCCTGGCTGCCGGGGCGGTGGATTTTGTCCCTAAACCCGCCAGCCCCGCCCAAGTAAAGTCAGTAACCGGTCAGCTGGCAGAGAAACTTTCTACGGCAGTTCATGCGACAATACACGCTACACCTGCCCGCAAGGTGCAGCCAAAGAAGCCGCCGGCACAAAAAACACCGGAAAAACCCCTGCCGCCACCAAGATCTCGTACCAGAGTAACATCAACCAAGGCTAACCTGGTTGTGATCGGTTCATCCACCGGCGGGCCGGCAGCTCTCCAATCGCTGCTTCCCACCCTCCCCCAAAACTTTCCCGCTGCTATCGTAGTGGTGCAGCACATACCTGCCGGATTTAGCCAACCTATGGCCGACCACCTGGCCAGAAAATGCAACATCAAAGTGCGGCATGCCCAACATAATGATCCCGTAATACCAGGACATATACTTGTTGCCCCGGCTGGATATGACTTGGACTTTAAAGCATCCGGCAGCCACGTAACAGTAAAGCTGGACCAGGGCCTGGACAGGCCCCTTAAGCCCGGGCAATTCCGGCCGTCCGTTGATTGGGTGATGTCCTCCGCTGCAAGTGTTTACGGCAAGCGGGCCATGGGTGTTTTATTGACCGGGATGGGTAAAGACGGGGCCCAAGGGTTGGCCATTTTGAGGGAATCTGGATCATATACCATCGCCGAAGATGAAAGTACATGCGTGGTTTACGGCATGCCCAAGGCCGCCGCAGAATTAGGTGCAGCTGTTACAGTACTGCCCCTGACACAAATTGCACGGGAAATTTTGAGAAAAGTATAAAGTCCCAATGGTACACAGACGAATAGACAGTTAGAGAAGAGCATTGGAAAGAGGTCGGTACCATGAAAATAAATCCCAACGGAATAAAGGCTTTACAAACATATAATAACCAGGCCAACGTCCATAAAGACGGCCGGGAGGCTTCCAGCACCACCAATACGCCCAACAAAGGCGACCGTATTGAAATTTCCCGGGAAGCACGCGACCTGGCATCATACCGCCAGGAACTCAAACAGCGCTCGGAAGTAAGGCCGGAGTTAGTGCAATCCTTGAAAGCAAAGATCCATGAAGGTACTTACAAGCCGTCCCCGGAAAAAATTGCCCAGGGAATTATCAACGATAAATTACTGGATGAGAAGGTTTAAACCATGGATACAAGACAGCAGTTCGCAAAACTATATAAACTGCTGCAGCGGCAGGAACAGGTTATAGAACGGTTAATTGCCGCAGCAGAAGAGCAAACCCAATACCTGCGCCGTAATGATACCAAAAACCTGCAGACAATTACAGAAAAGCAAGAAGTACTATCCAACACCCTTAAGAATCTAGAAAATGACCGCCTGCAGGTACAGCAGGCCCTGGAAAAAGATCTGGGGCTGCCAGGAGAATCGTCCCTTGAGCACCTGACACTATATGCCGGGCAAAAAGATGCACTGGACCTTAATAATATTAAATCTTCGTTGCAGAAAAACACAGAACACCTTAAAGAAGTTAATATCTTAAACCAGGCATTAACAGACCAGGCCCTACAATTTACAAACTTCATGCTGGGGCTGCTCCAACCACAACAGCAAACCGGCTACACCAAACAAGGCAACCTAAACAAAACACCAACCAACAAATCCAGACTAAATAAATCAATCTAATTAAAACCTTAAAAAAAGAAAGGGAAATTTTTGACGGGATTAACGGGATTCGCGGGATAGAGATTAAAACAAAGAGAAAAGAAAAGGAAAAGACTTTAGACAGGATTACAGGATTTGCAGGATAAGGGATTAAAGACGGGGTGTTAAGAGAGTCGGTTGCTGCAGGACTAAGACCATAGAACCAACCAAAGCTTACATAATTATTATAAAAATAAAAACCACAAATACCTTTTCAATAAAACAATCTGTATACAAAGGAATCATACAGGAATATAAGCAAAGCAAAAAATGCTGTTAATCCTGTCAAAAATCGACCCCAAAGAAATACCCTGAACTGTTTTTCAATGTTTTTCTATCAAAAATGACCCTGGAGAAATGCATACAGAAAAATACCGTTTAAACCCTTTAATCTCGTCGAAACTTACATAAAACTCATACACAAATATTATAAAAACTGCATTTTCGTAAAAAGAAAAGGCAAAAGACTTAGACAGGATTACAGGATTGCAGGATAAGGGATTAAAGACGGGGTGTTAAGAGAGCGATTGTTATTGGACTAAGACTATAGATCTAACCAAGTCTTTAAATAATTATTATAAAAAATATAAACACCAAATAGCTTTTCAATAAAACAATCTGTATGCAAAGGAATAATATTGGAATACAAACAAAACAAAAAATCCTGTCAATCCTTTTAATCCTGTCAAAAAAACGACCCATAAGTTACGACCCAAACATATTTTGTAACCGTTAATCCCATCAAAAAGACGACCAAAGCAACGACCCAAATATCTTCTTATCAAAGGTGGTAAACCAATGTCCTCACCCGGTACATTTTTCGGATTAGAAATCGCCCGCCGCGGGCTGGCCGCTCACCAAAAGTCCCTGGAAATCACCGGGCATAACATAGCCAACGCCAACACCCCTGGCTACAGCCGCCAAGAAGCAGTACATACAGCAGGCATTCCCTACCCCTCCCCCGGCTCCAACTCGGGCACGAGCCCCGGACAGCTGGGCTCAGGGGTAGAAATAAGTGAAATCAGGCGTATTCGCAACGAATACCTGGACACCCAGGTGCGTGACTCCACATCCGCACAAAGTTACTGGGAGAGCAAAACCGAAATTATGGAACAAATAGAATCAATCTTTCCGGAGCCGGACGGGCGGGGCATCCAGGAAGTAATGCTGAACTTTTTCAGCGACTGGCAGGATCTAAATAACGCTCCTCAAGATGACGGTATTAAGGTAGCGGTGGTGGAATCAGGCAAGGAACTGGCCAGGTTATTCAGGGATACACATAATCAGCTAAACAACGTAGATAAAAGTATTATTTCCAACATCGATACAAGCACTGGCTTAGTCCAGGGCGGCAAAATGTACGATATGGCACAGCAGGTTAATGATCTGGCTACTCGTTTAAAAGATATTACCGAATCAATAATAAAAGTTAAAAGGGAAGGCCGCCAACCCAATGACCTTTTGGACAAGCGGGACGCTCTACTAGAGGACTTGTCCCAATTCGGCCCCATTAAAGTGCAAGGTATCCTTGACGGTCAAGGGGCGGAAACAGGCGGCATAAACATCAGCTTGTTTGGCAAGTCTCTCATACATACCGACGCCAACTTAAAGGTAAACCAGGAGCAAGTTAAGGTTACCTATAACGATCAGGGTGACAACAACAAATTAAACGATGATGTGATTGTCAATATAGGCAGCAATGTTGTTAACCTTACTGACCGCATCGACAACGGTACCGGTAAAATGGTGGGTACAGTATCAGCTTGGAGTGACAACAACAATCTCATGCATGAATTAAACAGCATGGCCCGCTCCATGGGTGATTCCGTCAACGCGTTATACAATCCCGCCGACGAGAATTTGCCACAGTATTATTGGGTTTTTGAAGACACTAACGGCAGCCAGATCACGGGAAATGACCGGAATGCCGGGCAAATATATGTTCAACAAGATTTGATTGACACGCCGGAAAACTTGGATGGCACCGAAGCCCTGGGAGTCGCACGGTTACGGAACCAGACACAGGTGTTGACCGGCCGGGAAGATGACATTAACGGCAGCGGGTGGAATTTGAGTATTACCGCAGACAACGAGGCCTCAATACTTGAAGGTTTTACTTTTACCTTTAAATCTGATACTACTTCGGCAATTAGCACATCATTTAATGAAGGTACCAAAACTTTGGAGATTGAAGCCGATTGGGATAACTCTGATGGACATGCACCTACTCTTACTGACATTGAAACCGCTATTAACCAGGCTTTTTCCGACCAAGGTTACAGCGCCACAATCTCTCTTGGTGTAGACGGAGGTAATTATTCCGCCGGTGACATAGATAGTGCTACATCATTAGCTTCTTTTGACATCCAACTGCAAGACAGTCTTAATCTTAGTGGCAGCACCTTGGAAGAATCTTACCAGGGCTATATCGCCAGTTTGGGTTCCAAAACCAAATCCGCCCAGAATATGAGTCAAAACCAGCATGCCATCCTGGACCAAATAACAAGCTTACAGCAGTCCGCATCCGGCGTATCCCTGGATGAAGAGTTAAGCCGCATGATCCAGTTTCAGTACGGCTACCAGGCGTCCGCCAGGGTAATGAACGTAGTGGACGGAATCCTGGATACCCTGATTAACCGTATGGCTGTCTAAAGTGTAAAAAATGGGGGGAATGCCTCGTGCGAGTAACCAATCAAATGATGGGAAACGCGCTTAAACAGCATATTCAGAATAACCTAAGCAAGCTTTCCCGCACCCAGGAACAACTTTCCACGGGAAAAACAATCCTGCGCCCCAGTGATAACCCCACTGACATCAGCCAGCTAATGGCTGTCAAGGCACAGAAAGAAATAAATAAACAATATACTCAGAATATAGATGACGGGTTGTCTTATTTATATACCACCGATACTGCCCTTGGTACAGCCGGTGAAATGATGGCCCAAGCCAATGAACTTGCGGCTCAGGGGGCAAACGGGACGCTTAACGATGCGGACATGCAGGCCATTGGGGAACAAATTGATAAAATGATAGATGAGATGGTTGACGTTGCCAATACCACAGCCGGTGGCAAATACATTTTTGCCGGCCGGACAAACCAAAGGCCTCCTTTCTATCGGAATGATAATAATCCTGACCAAATTATGTACAGGGGTGACCTAAAGAGAATCTCCCGCGAGATAGCTAACTTATCGGAACACACAGTGGATGCTCCGGGGGTACTGGATGGAGAAAACGGAGTATTCGGTGCTATCGATGCAACTGATTTAAGTGCTGACGGTAAAGCAGAAGTAACCGGCGGTGTTTTCAAAACCCTTATCGATCTGCGGGATGCCCTTAACAGCGGCGACCAGGATCAGGTAAACAACATGGTGGAAGAGATTCAAACTACCACGGATCATATCCTTATGAACAGGGTGGCCGTGGGCGCCCGCACCCGCCACTTTGAAGCAGTAAAGGATCAAATGCTGGATCAAGAAACCAGGCTCTCCCAGGTAATGCAAAACCTTCAGTCGGCTGATATAGCCCGGCTTAGCATCGACCTCGGGCAGCAGCAGCTGGTATACCAGACAACCCTGTCCGCAGGGGCTAATATGTTACAAACCAGTCTTTTGAACTTCCTTAAGTAGAGAGGTGATTACAAATGAAAATAGGAGACGGCGGCCTGCAAAGCATGGCTACCTACGATGATGTTACCACCAAACTGGCCCAGGAAAAGCAGCTAAGAAAACCCGACGGGACGGAAGATGCTGCCAAGAAAAACGAATCAGGCACTCAGCTGGACATAAACGCCCTGAATAAAGCCGTGGAAAAACTTAACGAAAATGCCCAGGCTAATAATCTACCTTTAGAGTTTGCTGTTAAGAATGATAACGATAAGACAACTGTCAAAATCAATAACACCCAGAGCGGCAAAGAACGCCAAGTGACCCCGGAGGAGCTGCCCAAGCTTGTCCAGGGAATGGAACAAAATATAGGGATGATTATTGACCAATACTTTTAGCAAATACTAATAGCGCCTTCCAAAAGGTGACCTTTTATAAGGTCACCTTTTGGTTAATCACAAGAATAGCGCGCTAAATCAGTTCCCTTATACCCATTCTGGGCACATGGCGCGCGCTTTTCAGTACTTTTTTCCTGTGTCCTTGCCATTTATTTGGCAAGGTATACTTTAAAGTATAAAGAAAGCTTACTGTGAAAGGAGACACCGCCATTGAAAGTAAAAACCACCCGTTTTGGCATTTTGGAAATTAACGCCGAAAGAACAATCACCTTCCCTGCCGGTCTGCCCGGCTTTGAAAAACTGCACCGCTTTTTTATGCTCCCCGCCGAGGGAACGGAATATATACAGTGGCTCCAGTCAGTGGAAAAACCTGAGATCGCACTTTTGGTTATTGATCCTTTTCAATACTTTGCAGATTACTCCGTGGAGATCCCTGAACCTGATCTTAAGGAACTGGGGCTTGCGAACCCTGCAGATGCACTGGTGTTAACCACCATCACCGTACCCCGGAACAATCCAGGCAACGCCACCGCCAACCTGCTGGCACCCGTCGTAATGAACACTAAATACAACAAAGCCAAGCAAGTTATCCTTACCGGGTCACCATATACCACAAAACATAACCTATTTCCCCAAAGCAAAGAAACAAAGCAGCAGCCAGAAAGAGCCTGTAACGGGGAGGGAGTGTAATGCTGGTCCTCACCCGCAAAAAAAACTTGGAAATAATGCTGGGCAGCGATATCAAGATAACTGTACTGGAAATAGGCGAAGACTTTGTAAAATTAGGCATCGACGCTCCTAAAGACATCACAATTCTCCGGGGCGAGCTTTACCAGGACGTCAAAAACGAAAATACCACTGCTGCAGGAACCGATCATGCAACGTTGGATTTACTCAAAGAATTATTTGTCAAACCCTAAAGTTTCATGGTTAGACAGACGAAAAGAGAAATGAAGGCAATTTTGTCCCAGGTGGCCACCGGGGATTCTTAAAATGCAGGGATGCAGAATTTCATATTTCAAGGAGGAATGATTAAGTGAGAATTAATCACAATATTGCGGCACTGAACACGTATCGTCAGTTGACCAGCAATGCCGCTTCGCAACAGAAGTCATTGGCTAAATTATCATCGGGACTTCGCATTAACAGTGCAGCCGACGACGCAGCAGGCCTTGCCATTTCAGAGAAAATGCGTGCACAAATTAGGGGATTGGAGCAATCTCAGCGGAACGCGCAAGATGGTATTTCTATGATTCAAACAGCCGAGGGTGGATTAAACGAGGTACACAGCATACTGCAACGTATGCGTGAACTGGCCACACAGGCTTCCAACGATACTAACGTTGAAATTGACCGCGATGAGATTCAAAAAGAAATCAACAATTTGACATCTGAGATTAACCGTATCGGTAATTCCACTGAATTCAATACCAAAAGCCTCATGAAAGGTGTCGGCAGTGTTGAAGGCGTTGAATTAGATGCGACCGGTACTTCAGGAATGACAGCCATAGCCGATGGTGGGGCAACTTTATCTGGTGGGGCAACAAACTATACAGATGCAAGTCAATTCATCACAACCAGTGGCTTAACTGGTTCGGGTGCTGACTTTGATGGTAAATCACTTACATTTAGACTTGGCGATATAAATGGCGATATTGAAGAATTGACAATAACCTTCCATGAGAATGCCGGTTTTTCTGGTGATGCTGTATCCGGAGCCACTTCGAATTCAATTGATATTTATATTGGATCTGGTGATGAAGTTGGCTCAGGCAACCTTGCAGATCTTATAAGTAGTGGATTACAGGACATGATAGAATTGAATACTGATATTGAGGGTAATTACACGGTTAATGTCTCCGGTGGATCTGAAGTAGTCGTTACGGCAACAAACGATTTGCAGGGCAGTGCGGGTAAAGTGGGTATTGCAAGTGGTTCTTTACTTGCAGCAGCTTGCCAGGGTGATGCCTCCGTTGGATCAACAACCTATACAGCTGCTTCAGAAGTTATTGACTTTAGTGAATTTTCGGGAGACGCATCAGCCATTGAGGCCTTGGCTGGCGATGGTTGGACAATTAACGGAATGCAAATTGAGTTTTACAACGCAGAAAATGGGGCTTATTCTGGAAATGCCGATTTAGCTGTTAATATCGGTACGGCATTAGCTTCAGGTCTGACTAGTGGTGATATGAGAGCAGTCCTTGCTGACTCAGTTGCTACTCAAATAGGTAATAATATCAGTGGAGTATCAGCTACTCTATCTGGTAGTGATGTGGTTATCACGGCCGCAGAAGCTGGAAAAGATGGTAACAATATTGTTGTTGCAGACGGTACAGAGCAAACAGATACCACTGCAGCTTTCTCGGCTACCTTCCAGGTAGGTGCAAATAAGAGCCAAAGTTTTGTTATTGAGATTAACGACATGCGTTCAGAGGCACTAGGTTTAACCGGGACAGCCGGAGATACAGGATTCACAGCGTCCAATACAGTGACCAACGGAATGAGCGATACATTACAGGAAGCGGCACTTGACGTTTCCAATGCCACCAGTGCATCTGCCGCTATTAAAACTATAAACGATGCAATTGAAAATGTATCCGCAGAACGTTCTAAGCTAGGTGCCTATCAAAACCGTTTGGAGCATACAATCAATAACCTTGGAACTTCTGCAGAAAACTTGACCACCGCTGAATCTCGTATTAGGGACGTAGATATGGCCAAGGAAATGATGCAATTCACCAAGCAGAATATCCTCTCCCAGGCCGCACAATCCATGTTGGCACAGGCCAACCAGCTGCCTCAAGGAGTATTGCAGCTTCTCAGGTAATTCGTATCAACCCAAAGAGGCTCCAGGTTCTTCCCGGGGCCTCTTTTCTAATAATTTAAAGTAAGAAAAGATGATCGGGAGTGAATTTTGTGGAAGTGATTCTGGATGGCGTTCCTGTTAAACAAAGAATTGATGCAGGAAATATCACGTTCATTGTAGAAAATTATCTAAAAAGGCTGAACGAGGAAGATAAGGTGCTGGTAACCTTTAAAATAAATAACATTGAACTCGATTCAGATCAACCTTTGGAAGCTCTGCGAATAAATCTCGAGGAAGGCATTGTGGAAACAGTGGAAGTCATTACCCAAGCCAGGACCGCTCTAGTTCATGATACCATAACGACCGGTGTAGATTATGCCGAAAAACTAATTAATGCCACTCGACAGTTTGCTGCCGACATTAACGCAGGAAAAAGCTTTAATCAAGAACTATGGCAAAATTTAACCGACGGATTAGAATGGCTTACTTCTGTCTGTTTTCTGGTGGATTCTCCCCTAAATTCGTTATCCGGTATTGAAGCATCACCGGGTGATATTGTGCAAAGCTTTAATAAAATACTAATTGACACTGTTGAGGCAATGGCAGCAGATGACATGGTTGCTGTAGCCGACTTGCTGGAATACGAATTAGCAGAGAAGTTGGAGCAAATTATGGGTATTTTTGAGGTTTACATTTCCAAATCAAACCAGCCTTGAAGTCTTAAGCACCCCACAATGGAGCTGTTAAAATGACCTTAGTAGGTAATATTAACCTGTTAAACCGCATTCAACCTAAACTTTGGGACAATATTAAAAAAGTAGAGGAATGCCCGGCCCTGAATACAGTCAACCTAATTGAAACCAAGGCAAAAGTTCCCAGTTTGACTATAGACCGTGATGGGCATTCTTATGTCATTCACAGCAAGTATGATCCCGTAAAAGAAGCTGAACGTTTTGTGGAACGTTTTAAAGAATCCGAGGTAGGAGAATTTAAGCATATTTTCTTTTATGGGCTTGGTTTAGGGTATCACGTTGAGTGTTTTTTTAAAAAATTTCCTAAAGTAAATTTTACTCTATATGAGCCGAGTCCTTTTGTTTTTTACAATTACATATGCAACAGACCATTAAAAGAACTTCCCATAAAACACTTAAATAATATCTTTGTAGAACAAAACCCAAGTGACATACAGCGATTTGCCACCCAATTCCTATCTAATGTTACGGATAAAGTGCTTTTTGTGGTTCTTCCTAGTTACGAGCATGTTTTTAGCGAAGAGTATAGCCTTTTCAGCAAACATTTTGTCGAATCTGTAAAAAGTAAAAGAAGTTCTCTGCACACTAACCTAGGTTACCAAAAACGATGGGTTATCAATAGTCTCTTAAACTTACCAGAAGTGATCAATTCACCTAATATACTCGATGAAGCCTATAAAGAAAAATTTAAGGGGAAGCCTTGTTTGTTAGTGGCAGCCGGTCCCTCTTTGGAGGAAGAAATTGAAAATGTACTATATATTAAAGAAAACAATTTGGCTTATATTTTCTCGGTGGGTTCAGCTAACAAAGCACTGTTAAATAATAATATATACCCGGATGCCGTTTTAGCTTATGACCCGAAGGAAACCAACCTTCTTGTCTTTGAGAAAATAATAAACCAAGAAATTGATTCCATACCCTTAATTTTCGGAAGCAGTGTAGCTTTTGAACTGTTGACTAAGTACCCGGGCCCCAAAATACATATGATAACCAGCCAGGACAGTACCGCCCCTTATTTATTGTGCAGGAAAGACGGTACCCCGATCAGAAAAGTTTCAGACGCTCCGTCTATTGCCGTCCTTGGTTTGAATATCTTATTGGAACTGCAATGTAATCCTATTATTTTGGTAGGGCAAAATTTAGCATACAAAGACAATCAGCACTTTGCAAGAGGCATATCTTACAAACATAGACCTACCGAGGTAACAGAGCAAGATAAGAAAAACTTCGTAGAAGTCGAAGATGTATACGGAAAACCCGTGTTTTCAAAACATGGTTGGGTGATGGCAAGAAAACAAATGGAATTGTACATTAAAACAGCCTTTAATAAAGATTCGAAAATTCAAGTCATAAATACAACCGAAGGTGGAGCTAAGATAGAAGGAACTACATTTATTGAGCTCTCCAGAGTAATAAATTCAGAACTAACCTGCCATATTGACCCTGGCTGGCACCAGTGCAAAGCCCAAAATATCTATGATAGTTCCCATATATCCGAAAAATTAACTTTTATGGAAAGCGAGCTGAAGGATTTGCCAGGGGTCATAGAACAGCTATATGATATTCTTCGGCAATTACACCGGCAAGCCCAGCAGAACAGTACTCAAGAGCTGAATAAAGTGTTTTCAAAACTTGACAAGGGAAATAAGAAGTTAGAAAAAAATCGTGTCTATAAACTTTTTTTAAAGCCAATGAACAGGGTTCAATATGAAATACTGGCAAGGAATATTACACACGTTAAGTTTGATAAGAACTTAATTAACAAAACAGATATTATTATTAGAGAATTTGGTAAATACCTCACAGCATGTCAAAAGGACCTAGTTGTAGTAAATAAAGTTTTTCACCAAGTCCAAAAAAGTATTATTTCTTTTACAAAAACAGATAAAAATGTATTATAGAGTAATCTTTTGGGAAGAAGGTTAAAAAATGAATCCCACTATTGCAATTATCGGCGCTGGGGAAATCGGCAGTCGTCACCTCCAGGCATTAGCCCTTATAGATCGTCCAATTAACGTTTATGTAGTAGACGTAAACCATGATTCTTTATTAAAAGCAAAAGAACGATTCTTAGAGGTATCAACTAACAGAGTAACATATGTCCCAAAAGTTAATTTTTTAACCGATATAAGTAATCTTCCAGTTTTTTTAGATGTAACCATAATTGCAACTAATTCTGACATTAGACATACTGTAATAAAACAATTATTGTATAATACAACGGTTAACTGCCTAATTATCGAAAAATTTTTATTTCAAAGCCTAGTAGATTATAAAGAAATAGGGGAATTATTTAAAAAGAAAAATATAAAAGCATGGGTTAACTGTCCTCGTCGCTTATGGAAATTTTATTATAATTTAAAATTGAAGTTATCAGAATGCAGATCTATAGAACTAAATGTAACTGGAAGCAATTGGGGACTAGGGTGCAACAGTATTCATTTTCTTGATCTTATCGCATATTTCACTGGTGACCAGGATTTTAATCTATATTCTGATAAACTTGATGACAAAATAGTTCCCAGTAAAAGAAAGCGGTTTATTGAGTTTACCGGTACCTTATATGGGCAATCGGTAAACGGCAATCGTATCCTTTTAACTTCAAATCATGATAACAACGATCCTTTAACTGTTAAAGTTATTAGTGATAAGGTTCATTACGTTGTTAGGGAAGGTGAAAAAAAAGCCTGGATTGCTGAGGAAACTAATAAATGGCATTTCAACGAAGTTCGTTTTGATTTCAATCATCAAAGTGAGCTTACTCATTTAGTGGTTCAAAGATTATTGGATAATGGGCAATGTAACCTACCTGGGTACGAGGAATCCAGTCATTTACACAAAGCCATCATGAAACCTTTTCTGACTCACCTTAAAAATTTAACCGGGAGAGATGCAACCCAATGCCCCATCACTTAAGTGAAAATCTTTGGCTTATCGGAGCAGGATATATGGCTTTGGAATATGCCAAAGTTTTAAAAAACCAAAATTTTCCTTTTGAAGTTATAGGAAGAAGTAAAAATAATGCATTGCAATTCATGAATAAAACTGGAATAACTCCGAAGATAGGCGGGATAGAAAAAGTACTTAGAAGGTCTTCCTTGATTCCGGAAAGCGCCATTGTTGCCGTAAGCGGCGACCAATTAGCAACAGTAACTTTAACCTTATTGGAACAAGGAGTTAATCGTATATTAGTTGAAAAACCTGCAGGCTTGGATTTAAATGAAATTGCGAAGTTAAAAAAAGCGGCGGAAAATTTCAATGCACGAGTTTATGTTGCCTATAACAGACGCTTTTACGCGTCAGTTCTTACCGCATTAGACATTATTGAAAATGACGGTGGTGTCTCGTCATTTTCTTTCGAATTTACTGAGTTAAGTCATAAAATTGTAAAACTTAAAAAATCCGAAAGAGTAAAAAGGCAGTGGTTTTGGGCAAATTCTACTCATGTAATAGATATGGCTTTTTTCTTGGGAGGCAAACCTAAAGAAATTTGTTGCTATTCTACTGGTGGAACAGACTGGCATCCTTCAGCATCAAGTTTTTCCGGTGCCGGAAAAACTGCAAAAAGTGCTCTTTTTTCCTATAATGCCAATTGGGAAGCCCCGGGGCGATGGGGAATAGAAGTTCTCACTCCCAATTGTCGTCTTGTTTTCCGACCATTGGAACAATTACATGTCCAAAAACTAGGTTCATTTTCAGTGGAATCCATACACATAGATGATAAGCTGGATATAGCTTTCAAGCCCGGCTTGTATAGGCAAGTAGAAGCTTTTTTAACTAGTAACCAAAGTAAATGGCTAAAAACTATTCAGGAACAATATACTGATGCAAAAGATATATATGCCAAGATAATTAATTCTAACATTACAAGTTCACAATGAGGTGTATAATGAGCTACAATTATCTGTTGATAACCGGAATTATTCGATCAGGGACAACACTTATTTCCAGGGCTATAGATGCTCACCCTCAGATTGCTATAGCGCCCGACCCTTATTTTGGGTATTTTAGGGAATTTAGAAATGAAATTTATAAAGATTTTTTTCCTGATTTCGATGAAGAACAACCTCTTAGTGACCATTTTTTTGATGATTTTTTCCACGCTAAACAACAATTATTAAAAAGTAGCATTAATCGAAAACTCATTAATCAAAACCTAAAAAAAGTAATTGAAAACACCGCAAAATTTACTGAACAAAATGCACCGTTACTGATTCCCTACCTTTTGAGGTTAAATGGGGACAGTTACAAAGATTTATTTACACAATTGATGGAAATTGTAAATAAAGTTTACGGAGACAAGGATACTAAAGTGGTAGGTTTTAAGCGTCCCTGGGTGGAAGAATTCGTCATGCCACTCCTAAGAACATTTCCTAATATGAAGATTATTTATATTATCAGAGACCCCAGAGCTGTTATTGCCTCACAAAAAAGAGCAAGCAATATTCAACATAATTACCCATTACTATTTATGATAAGAAACTGGCGAAAGTCATTTGCTTATGCCTTATATAATTTATATTATAACAATGATAGGTTTTATTTTTTAAGATACGAAGATTTAATAACCGACCCCAAAAGTGTTTTAAAAGACATAAGTAGGTTTCTTGACATAAAATTTAATCCTAAAATGATAGACGTAAGCTCTTACAGAGACAGCGAAGGCAAATCATGGACAAATAACTCCTCCTATGAAAAAACAAATAATATTACTACAAAATTTAAGAGCAAATGGGAAGAAATTCTAAATAATGAAGAAGTACAGTGCATAGAAGATTTGTGTTTTATAGAAATGACTAAGCTTAATTATTCCCGTAAAACACAAACAGACATTCATCGTTCACTTTTCTTAAAAAATGCTTTTTCGGAGGAGTTAAACACTTCCTGGATTAAAGAATATGGAAAAAAATATTTACTTAGTGAAGAAAATATAAATAAAGAATTATTACGTTATTATATCTATCATGATGTAGACAGAGTCAAAATTGATAATGTTTTTTTAGAACAAGCATTTATAGTACCGGAGTTTTTTCATTTAATAAAGAATATTAGCTTTAACTCTTTTAAATAGACGGAGGACGTCATCATGAAAGTTTTGATTACTGGTGCCGATGGTTTTATCGGTTCTCATTTGACGGAGCAATTAGTGCGATCAGGATACGAAGTACGTGCCTTTGTTTTTTATAATTCGTTTAACTCCTGGGGATGGCTCGACTATTCTACCCAAGAAATTCGTGATAGCCTGGAAGTTTTTCCAGGAGATATCCGGGACCCCCACGGGGTGAAAGAGGCATTAAAGGGATGTGAAATGGTATTTCACCTGGCCGCCCTTATATCCATTCCTTATTCTTATCACTCTCCTGATACTTACATTGATACAAACGTAAAAGGTACATTGAACGTAGTCCAAGCCGCCAGGGAACTGGAATTAGGCAAAGTGATCCATACTTCTACCAGTGAGGTTTATGGTACCGCCAGATATGTACCTATTGATGAGAACCACCCGTTGCAATGCCAGTCCCCATATTCGGCGTCTAAAGTCAGCGCAGACCAGGTAGCTATGTCATATTATTACTCTTTTAATACACCTGTTACTATTTTTCGCCCTTTTAATACCTACGGTCCGCGCCAGTCGGCAAGAGCTGTTATTCCAGCTATTATTACTCAAATTGCTGCCGGAAAACGAAAAATTAAGCTTGGATCATTGCACCCAACCCGAGATTTTAATTATGTTAATGACACTGTACATGGTTTTCTGTCTGCAGCAGAATCCAACAAATCAATAGGTGAAGTTGTTAATATTGGCAGCAATTATGAGATATCCATAGGTGATACTGTCAGATTAATAGCAGAAGTCATGGATGCAAATATTGAGGTAGAAATAGAAGAGGTTCGCACGCGCCCCGAAAAAAGTGAAGTGAACCGTCTTTGGGCAAATAACACTAAGGCCAAAAAACTTTTAGGGTGGGAGCCGGCCTACGGTGGACGAGATGGTTTCAAACGAGGTTTAGCTGAAACAGTTGCCTGGTTTACTCAACCTGAGAATATAAAAAAATATAAGGCCGATCTTTATAATATATGATAAATGAATTTGATCTTAACGCTGTAATCGGAGCTCTGCAAAGTGTGTTACCTAAAAATAAAGATTTTATTGCCTTACATGAACCTCAATTAGCTGGTAACGAGTGGTTATATGTTAAACAATGTCTAGATACAGGTTGGGTATCTTCTGTAGGTAAGTATGTAGATCAGTATGAAAAACTTTTGGCTGAGTATACAGGAGCAAAGCACGCTATAGCTGTTGTTAACGGTACAGCGGCATTACATGTCTGCCTTAAGCTTGTTGGTGTAGAGTTAAATGATGAAGTGATAGTACCTGCATTAACCTTTGTAGCTACTGCTAATGCTGTCACCTATTGTGCAGCTATTCCTCATTTTGTGGATAGTGAGGTTAAGACACTGGGCCTTGACCCGCATAAACTTAAACATTATCTTAAAGATATTGCAGAAATGCAACATAATAACTGTTATAATAAACAGACTGGCCGGCGTATCAAAGCCGTGATACCTATGCACACCTTTGGTCATCCGGTAGATTTGGACCCATTGGTTGAAGTTTGCCAGCGTTATAACCTGGAACTTATTGAAGATGCTGCAGAGTCGCTAGGATCCTTCTATAAAGGCCGTCATACTGGAAACTGGGGACGTTTATCAGCCCTAAGCTTTAATGGAAACAAAGTTATTACTACAGGTGGTGGCGGTGCCATTTTAACCAATGATGAAGAGCTTGGTAAAGTCGCAAAGCACTTAACTACCACGGCCAAAGTGCCACATAAATGGGCCTTTTACCATGATCAAATTGGTTTTAACTATCGTATGCCAAATATAAATGCTGCTCTTGGATGTGCTCAGTTAGAGCGGTTGCCTTCTTTTTTAAAGAAAAAACGTATTCTGGCAGAAAAATACTACTACGCTTTAAAGAATGTTGATGGTGTTACATTTTTTACTGAACCCGACTTTGCTCGAAGCAATTATTGGCTTAATGTCCTATTACTTGATCATAGTCAAGCTGAATATCGCAATACTTTGCTTGAACTAACTAATAATCAAGGAATAATGACCCGGCCAGCTTGGACTTTAATGAATAAACTTCCTATGTATAAGAATTGCCCTAGAATGGATTTAAGCATAACGCAAGAATTAGAAAAATGTCTAATTAATATCCCAAGTAGCCCCGGCTTAGGAGAAGCTTATGAATAAACGTAAAATTTGTGTTGTGACTGGAACACGCGCAGAATATGGACTTCTCTATTGGTTAATGAAAGTAATAATAATAGATAAGGATCTAGAACTTCAATTAATTGTGACGGGAATGCATCTCTCACCAGAGTTTGGTTTGACGTACAAAGCCATTGAAAAAGATGGGTTTATTATTAATGAAAAAGTAGAAATGCTACTTTCCAGTGATACTGCTGTTGGTATTGCCAAGTCCATAGGACTGGCAACAATTAGCTTTGCTGATGCACTTGATCGTTTAAAACCAGATATTATAGTTGTATTAGGAGATCGTTACGAAATCTTAGCAGCTGTTCAAGCGGCGTTGGTTGCTAAAATCCCTGTTGCTCATATTGCAGGTGGAGATTCAACCGAAGGGGCATTTGATGAATCTATACGTCACAGTATAACTAAAATGTCGCATTTGCATTTTGTAACCAACGAGATTTCTGCAAAAAGAGTACGCCAACTAGGGGAAAATCCAAACCACATTTATAATGTAGGAAATCCAGGGTTGGATCATATAAATAAGCTAAAATTACTAGAACGAGAAGAGTTAGAACAAGCATTAGGTTTTAAACTAAAAAAGAAAAATCTACTCATTACGTTCCACCCGGTAACGTTAGAATTTCAAAGCTCAGCTAATCAGTTTAAGGCTCTCTTATATGCATTAGATACTTTAGGAAATGACGTAGGTCTAATATTTACCAAACCTAATTCAGATACAGATGGGCGAATTATAATTAATATGATCGACGACTATGTCGCTGAGCATATTAATGCAAAAGCATTTACTTCTCTAGGACAGCTTCTTTACTTAAGTACGATCTCCCATGTTAATGCAGTCGTTGGGAATTCATCTAGTGGCCTTTATGAGGTTCCTTCATTAAAAAAACCAACTGTCAATATAGGTGATAGACAAAAAGGACGCTTGCATGCATCCTCGGTAATTAATTGCAAACCAAAGACAGATAATATAATACAAGCCCTACATGAAGCCTTTTTAAAGGATTGTATGGATACTGTTAATCCATATGGCGATGGGAACAGCTCGGAGAAGATTCTTAAAATTTTTAAACAAATTCGGAACCTGGATGATCTTTTTAAAAAACACTTTTTCATGTTGGAGTGTTAATGATGTTTTATAACAATCATACTTTTGTAATTGCCGAAGCGGGTGTAAATCATAATGGTTCTATAGATTTAGCTATCCAATTAATTGATGTGGCTGTCGAAGCCGGAGCTGATGCCGTAAAGTTTCAAACTTTCAAGGCCGACCAAATGATGAGCGGTAACGCACCAAAAGCAGAATACCAGACAAACGGAACAAATATCGATGAAACTCAGTTTGAAATGATAAGAAAACTAGAATTAAATGAATCTACCCATAAGACCTTGACTGAATATTGTAATCAAAGAGAGATTGAATTCCTATCAACTCCATTTGACATACCAAGTCTAGATTTGTTAAGTACTCAATTTAATTTATCTCGAATAAAAATTTCTTCTGGCGATATTACAAATGGACCAATGTTATTAAAGGTAGCACAAAAGGGTAAACCTGTCATTCTTTCTACCGGAATGAGTAACCTTGGGGAAATTGAAATGGCTTTAGGAATCTTGGCCTTTGGGTACATGCAATCTAAAGAAAAACCTTCATTGTCGGCTTTTCGAAAGGCCTACTGCTCTGAAATAGGCCAAAAGTACTTACGTGAAAACGTAGTTTTATTACATTGTACCACTGAATATCCCGCTCCTTTTAATGATGTAAATTTGCTAGCTATGGATACTTTACATAATGCTTTTGGTTTGAAGGTAGGATATTCAGATCATACCTCGGGTATTGCAATTTCAATCGCTGCTGTAGCAAGGGGAGCTAAGATAATTGAAAAGCACTTTACATTGGATAGGAAACTACCGGGGCCAGATCATAAAGCTTCTTTAGAACCTCAAGAATTAAAGGAAATGATACATTCAATTCGTCAGGTAGAGATCGCACTAGGCTCACCTCTCAAGAAATTAACAGAATCTGAAGAAAAAAACATGTTAGTTGCTAGAAAAAGTGTTGTGGCATTAACAGACATAAAAAAAGGAAAAGAATTTACAAGCGAAAATATAGGAATTAAAAGGCCAGGTACTGAAACCTCACCTGTATTCTACTGGAAGTTGTTAGGTACTTTGGCTTCTAAAGATTTTCGGAAAGACGAAGTGATCGACCTATGAATCTTCCTGTTATCATTTTAGGTGGGGGCGGCCATGCCCGGGTTCTCATTGATACTCTCTTACTCTTGGGAAAAAGGATACTTGGGTTTACCGAAATTGCAAAGGATTCATGCCTTGTCATACGAGGCATTCCCATGCTGGGAGATGATGAAGCAGTCCTCCGGTACCGACCGGAAGCAGTACGGCTGGTTAACGGCCTGGGGTGCATTAAACCCAGCAATAAACGAAAATTTATTTATGAACATTTTAAAGACTTGGGCTACAATTTTACTTCTGTAATTCATCCTTCGTCAGTCATTTCCACTGATGTCAGAATGGGGGAAGGCGTTCAAATAATGGCAGGAGCGATTATTCAACCCGGCACCCGTTTAGGCATTAATTCAATTGTAAATACCCGCGCTTCTGTAGACCACGATTGTTATATAGAGAACCACGCCCATTTAGCTCCAGGTGTTACTCTTTCTGGAATGGTACAGGTAGGCCGTGAAACTCATATTGGAACTGGCGCAACGGTAATTCAAGGAGTAAAAATAGGTTCAAAATGTTTGATAGGTGCAGGATCCCTAGTGCTTAAGGATATACCTGTGGGAGTTACCGCTTATGGTTTACCAGCCATTCATATCTCTTCAAGTGATTAACAGAAAGAATTTAACTTTAAAGTGGGTGTGACTTATGATACAGCCGAGAGATAAATATAAAAATGTGCTGGCTTTTCCCGGTGAAACGCTGGAAGATGTTCTGCCAAGGATGGATAAAGCGGCATTGCAGGTACTGCTGGTTGTAGATGAAAACCTTTGTTTACTGGGCACCGTCACTGACGGGGATGTTCGCCGGGTGCTTTTACGAAAGGCCGATTTAAAAGTTCCCCTGGCAGAATTTATGTATACTAATCCCACAACAGTGCGGGAGGGAACACCGTTAGCATCAATACGCAAATTAATGATGGAGACAAATCTTAGGCACATACCAATTGTGGACAGGAAGGAAAGAGTAGTAGGTTTACATATATGGAAAGAGATATTTTCTAAATACAAGGAGAAAAGAAAAGAAAAAATTGTTATTATGGCCGGCGGTAAAGGTACCAGGTTAGACCCCTTCACAAAAATCCTACCCAAACCTATGATTCCATTGGGAGATAAGCCAATATTGGAAATAATAATGGAAAAATTTAATGAACATGGATTTTATAATTTTCTGCTTTCAATTGGTTATAAAGGTGAAATAATACGATTGTACTTCAACGAAACAAACAACCGCCCTTACAACGTTCAGTTTATTCAAGAAAAAGAACCTTTGGGTACCGCCGGGGCACTTGGATTGGCAAAAGACAGCCTTTCTGAAACCTTTATAGTAACCAATGCCGATATCATTGTAGATTTAGATTATGAGCATCTTTTAGAATACCACCGGGAAAATGAAAATTCCTTAACTATTGTCGGTGCACTACGCGAGTTTACAATTCCCTATGGAGTCTTGAAAACAGAAGGACAATCATTAGTGAACATAAATGAAAAGCCTAATTTTCATTACTTAGTTAATACCGGAATTTACGTTCTGGAACCGCAAATTGTTTCTTTTATTTCAGAAAACCGGTTCCTGGATATGACAGATCTTATAACAATGGCTAGAAAAAAAAATCTGGAAGTAGGAGTATATCCCCACCATGGCAAGTGGTTCGATGTAGGCCAGTGGGAGGAATACCATGAAACACTTAAAGCCTTTAATTTAAAGAGGTGAGTGATATATATCAGGAAAAAAGGGTTTTAGGTATTATTCCTGCCAGGGCGGGCTCCAAGGGGGTTCCTGGAAAAAATGTTAGATTAATAGCAGGAAAACCTTTAATAAACTATACCATTAACACAGCATTAGCAAGTGGTATATTTGATTATCTGTTGGTTTCCACTGACGGCAAAGATATTGCTCAAGTGGCGAAGGAAGCCGGAGCCAAAGTCCCTTTTTTGCGTCCTCCCGAGTTAGCAACAGATACTGCCAAAGGTATTGATGTACTTTTTCACGCAATAGACTGGTGTCGAGAGAACAAAATGGAATTCGACTGGATTATTTATTTACAGCCAACCAGTCCTTTGCGAAGTGATGAAGACATTTATAATGCTTGCACCCTAATGTTAGAACGCCGGGCAAAAGCAATTGTTTCGGTTTGTGAAATGGACCATCACCCCTGGTGGTCAAATGTATTACCCGAAGACGGGTGTATGAAAAGTTTTATGCGCCCTGAAGTAGTAAACACAAATCGACAGGGTTTACCCAAATACTACCGCCTTAACGGGGCTATTTATATTGCCGAATTGGAATTCCTTCGGCAACATAAATCATGGTTTGGGAATCAAACTTACGCTTACATAATGCCGCAGGAACGGTCGGTTGACATTGATAACCCAATTGATTTTGCTTTGGCAGAGCAATTATTGTCAACATTTGGTTAATGATAACACTAGCTACGGTGAATGATAGGAACACTATGGGGTGAGAGTTATGAAAATGGCAAAAAATGTCGTTTATCAACAGTCAAGAGTTTCCAAACAGCAACGACAACACCTAAAACAGCACCGGGGTTGTATTCTGTGGATTACCGGTCTCCCTGCTTCGGGTAAGACTACCATTGCCAATACCCTGGAATATAGGCTTCACCAAATGGGAATACACACATATTTACTGGATGGAGACAATATTAGGCACGGCCTTAACAGAGACTTGTATTTTAGCGAATCGGATCGTAGAGAAAACATCCGCCGCATTGCTGAAGTTGCTCGCCTGTTCGTTGAAGCTGGTATTGTTGTAATCACAGCTTTTATTTCACCATATCGCTCTGACAGAGCATTTGCCCGCCAACTTGTTGAGCATGGAGAGTTTATTGAAATATATGCTAAATGTCCCGTTTTTCAATGTGAAAAACGGGACCCTAAAGGTCTATATAAACAAGCTAGGGAAGGAAAATTAAAACAGTTCACGGGTCTTACAGCACCTTATGAAGAACCATATAAGCCGGAGTTAGTTATAGAAACTAATAAACTAAGAGTTGAAGAGTCTATTAATCATATAATTAAATATCTAGAAGCTAATCACAACGTTCTTCACTTCAATCGGCACCGACTGGTGGAAACGGTTTCTACTGTTGAATTTTTGAACGAATAATAGGGTTATGGAGTCTTATCTTTTTTATTTTTTAGTCCATTGCGAACATTAATTTCGACCTTTCAGGTTCCCCATAAGAGATTAGTCTCCCAGTTCGTTATACGTTAATGAAATTAGGTGTCGTTAAATGTTGAAGTTATGTATGATTTTATCAAGTGGTGACTTTTTTTTACTGTACGACAAGAAGAAGGACACATGTTTAGTTACAGATTGCGGTGGACGGAGCAATAAAAAATATATATTTAAAAACAAAACCTTTTTAGATATTCTAGACATTGTTGACAATAAGATCATAAAAAATTTCGATAATAAATATGCCTTGTTATCCCACCTTCATAGTGACCATTATAATGGTTTTGAGCAATTGTCGAAGAAACACTTAGATTATTTTGATTGCTTCTTTTTGCCTTACATTGCACCTGGCAAGAAGGGTTGTCACATTTTAATTGATTGTGCTATTCTTTGTTTTTTGATTTACCCTAAACATTTTACGTCTACAGTTCTATCAAGAAACATACTGAAGGTAATACCAATGGCAACTTCATTGTCAAGATCAATAAAAACAGTAGGACGGAAGGACGTAATAAAGGTTTTTAATGATTCAATTAATGTTCTATGGCCACCTAAAGATGGAGCTATGTGGTCCAATAGTTTCACCGAAAAGTGTAGCACTCTCATTTCTCAGTTAATATCTTCGTTAAACCAATCATCTACAAATAACAGCTTAAGCATTATTAGAAAGAGTTTACAAGAGTATTTTGATATCATTTTTTCTCAAGAAAACTCCAAAGAACAACTTTTAAAAATATCATCAGAAATTGATAACATTTATGAGAAGTTAGATTGGGTTCGTGAAACATCACAGGAAACGATAAACAATTTTGTTTAGAACCACAAAAATGAGTGCAGAAATGTAGCAACGAATTTTTCAAAAAACGTCAACAACTATAGTATTGTATATTGTGTTCCAAACCAATATTTAATGACTGGCGATATAGACACAAAGAACATGGTCAATATTATTAGTATGGATAAATTAGAACAATGTTGTTTTTTAGCTATAAAAGCCCCACATCACGGCACAGAGAGTCATTTCAGTAAAGAATTCCTTAATTTATCAACTTTTGTCTGGCTAATTCCGCATTATTTTACAAAAAGAAAGATTAAAAAAGTGTCAATAAAATACCATTCTAAAAAGCACATTTTAATATGCACAAGGGCAACAGGTATTTGTGAAATTGAAGATATATATGGATGTACGAGTAATACTTTTTGTTCACAATGCTTCCAACGGTTTTTGTATGTGATTTAACCATCATACTGGGAAACACATGGCACTACAAGGGTACTGTGACTGTCAAGTAACTTTGAACAAAATTTAGCAAGTAATTTTTAACACCTAGTTATTACCAAAAATGGTTTCCCTGTGTGCCATTCTGTAGCTATCATTAATAAGGTTTATCACTTCACACCTGTGGATAAGCCGTAAGCGTAAAATTAACCCCACCTTACTTCTTTGCAAGGCAGGGATTTATAATAACTTATGATTTAACGCGACACTCTGAAGGCAAAGCACTTGACCAGGGAAGTAACTCATCTATGGCGCCTTGATCTTCGATATCAAGATTAGGAAGTCTTCCAAAAACATATTGAAAATTATCAGAAGACTTATATAGGGCCTGCTGAACAGTCCTAATTTTTATTAAAACACCATAATGAGGGTCTACTAAAAGCCAGATTATGCCGGAACAGGTATCGCAAAAAAAAAGGACAAAAGAACACGGAACCTATGCTCAAGGTCATCACCAGGAACTGCATATAGATTACGCTTTCGCACTAAGGGAATGGTTCTGTTGTGTTGACAAAATACACATATTTTGCTATTCTTGACAAGTTTGACCTTGTTTTCAAAGAAGGAGGCTTTAAGATGTCTCGTTACGGACGGATCGATTTTGATATTGATGATGCAGACTTTAACGCTTTTAGAATAACTTTGCCCAATGAAGTTATCCGTATTTTTGACAACATTACATATCATATTAAGAAGAATTACCCTGAGCTGAAACGTGCTACCGGCAGTTGGTATATCAATTATGGCTTTAACAAAAGGGTAATATTCTTTAAAATCGAACCTGATCCAAAAAATAACTGTGTCTATATTGCAGTACACGATGAAGACCATTTTCATTTAACTGAGGAAGTAAGGGTACACGTTTTGTTAAAGCCGGGGACTGACCCTTTAAAGCCAGGAAATTGGAAACGGCAGGCAACAGTAAAAAACAACTCGGATCTCAAATGGGCATATAAACTGCTTAATGAGATCTATAATATCGTCATGAAGCGTTACTATAGATAAGGAACACAAAGGAGCGGTACTTTTGTGTTCCAAGTCAACCTGCTACGTTGACGGCTTTCGTGTCAGGTCAAAAATCTGGAACATCAGAACTCTTATTTGTTTTTCTGCAAGAGGGAAAGGAGAAATCCATTGAATAAATACATAGACGTTATGAGGTAGGCAACATCTGTCTGACACCTGCCTTGAGGGGCTGGGACATGTCAAATCGAAGCTCAACCAGGGGGAATTCGAATCTACCATGATGATGTTCCACGATTCCGCCAACGCCTTCTACCAGATGCAAAAGTCCATCCAGCCTGTGCTAGAGAAACTGCCGGGCAACGAATTGGAGCTCCTCTCAGATTCCCTGCGCGACACCATTGAGCTGGTCGTCTACACCTACGAGGAGGGAAACCGGGGCAAGGCGGCGGAGATTATGCAGTTCACCCTGCTGCCCCTGTACAAAAAGTGGCAGGTCGAGCTGAACCGCTGCTTCCAGCCTTACTTATTATCGTAGGCAAAATCCCGGAGCAAAGGATGGTTACTATCAATTCCAACGCGGACTACCTAAAACAAAAGCTGGAGTGGGTGGAACAAAGGATGGAGGCCCTGGACGGGATAGAGGACAGGCTCAGGGAAATGAGAGAGTTGGCCGAGTACGCTAGGGATAACGACATCGGTTCTGCCGAAACGCAGGAGATCAACGACAAGCTGCAGGCAATGCAGCAGGAAATAACCGAGCTTGACGATAAAACCCGGGTATTCTGGATGGACTGCCAGTAATGCACCATGCTTTTAAACACAATACATAGAAACCACTGAGAACGGGGGTGATACGAATGGACATATCGGCGCTGTCAGTGCTGAAGAACCAGGCCCAGCTGAAGCAGGACGTGGGTACGTCTTTAATGAAAAAGGTCATGGATACAGCAGAGCAAAACAGCGGCCTAATGAACCAGATGTTGGACCAGGGGAGTGCCGCTGCCCAATTGCCACACGTAGGCAATAATGTCAATGTTAAGGTATAATTGCTATCAAAACACTAAAGCGGCGGGGGAAGCCCGCATTAACTAGTTTCTCCCGCTACTTTTTTTGTTTGTTTTTCGGTTATTAATTACCGTTTTCACTCATAATAATAGACATGCTATAACCTCAAGCAAGGATGAAAAGGAAGATGCTGATGTTCCTTACGCTAAAGTACCGGCTATCAAAATAGCTCGTCTTGGTAGGAGTACAAATTAAAAGAATCATGGTTTGGGAAGATTGTTGGTCGATTATGTAAAGGACATTGCTTACAGGTTAAACCAAGATACGGTGGGAGTCCGCTTTTTAAAGAGGGATTAAACTTTACGATTAATCAGGCCATTAAAGTAAGACCAGCTAGACCAGTGAGCATGAGAATATATATTTTCGATTAAGATTATCTAATCTAAAGACTAGTTATAATCTTAATGTGGGTCCCAAGGGGACGGGATGATCATAAGGGGTCTACCATGGTAATTGTAAGCCATACCCCCGAAAAAAATGATATAATAAAAATAGACGAGGGTGTGGCTCATGGGGTTAGTTGCTCACGAAAGTGAGTTGACTCAGCTCTGAAATGCCGCCCTCGTTTTATTGTTATCCGTAACGTTAACCGGGATGATGCCGTTCTTGCGGGAAGTGGCTCTGTTAGTAGACGTAACGTTGGATAACAATCAGGGGAATGGACAAGAACTAGGCGGAGGGGAAAGCATGCAACAGCAGCAACTTTTGGTAGGTGTAGATGTAGGGTGTCATAAACATAATGTTGCCATTGGCGGTCCCAGTGGAATCATAGAGCAATTTGAAATAACTCATGACTCTCATGGTTTTGAGTATTTCTTTGCTCGGGTGGTTACACAAGCCCGTCGTCATAAGATGTCAGACGTAGTTGTTGGTATGGAAGGAACAAACGGTTATGCCCGGCCTTTAGACCAAATGATTAAGGCTAAAGGGTACTCCCTTTTAAATATCAATAACTTAAAACTGGCACGATTTAAAGAGATCTTTGCCTCGCCAGCTAAGACAGATCGAATTGACGCACAGCAGATTGTCACTCTTATGATGATGACTCCTTTCATGAAACAGGCCAAAGAATCGTTACAACAAGTACCCGTCATCGGTGAAATTGAAATGCAGTTGAAGCGGATTAGTCGACGTCGTAGGCAGTTAGTACAGGAAAAAGTCATTCTTCAAAATCGGATGCAGGCTGACTTACAATCGGTGTGCCCGGGCTTTCTTGACAGCTTCAAGCAAGTGGATGCCATCTATGTCCTACGCTTTTTAAGTTTTCGCTCAGATATCCGCAAGCTAGCTAAACTCAAAAAAGCTACCATACTAAGCATTCCTGGCATCGGTAAGGCTACTGCAACAAAATTAGCACGGTGGCAGGAAAAAGCTGTATTCGGGGCAGAAATTCCTTGGGTAGGGCCGATGATTTCGGAAGATGCCAAGCGTATTCTTAGAGCTAAAAGAGAAAATAGATAGTTTAGAAGCTCATATGAAGAAATTAATCGAACAATCCTCGTTAGCAAACTTAATAAAAAGCATACCGGGTTTTGGTATCGTTTGCGCGGCAGAGATTAGTGGTGAGATTGGGACGATCAAGCGGTTCGATTCTGAATCCGGCTTAGCCATCTATTTAGGCATGGCCCCACTTGATAATAGCTCTGGAAAATACAAAGGTACTAAGTCGCCCCGCCAGGTGAATAAGCGTGCCAAAGCAGCCTTGATGGTAGCAATGGGACATCACATTCGCAAGGTAGCCGAATCTAAAACATATTATGAGAGAAAACGCGCTGAAGGAAAAAAATATAATCAAGCATTACGTTCATTAGGGAGGCACCTCGTTCGGGTGATCTGGAGCATGGTCAAAAATAATAGATGTTACGAATGCAAAAGAGAAGTAAAAGCAGCATAAAGTAAAATTCCAATTGTTTTTTCTAGGCGAACTAACCGCTTCCCTTTTTCAGAATTTACGCAAAATTGCCACTCTCAAAACTTTGAATATATTTAGGTTGTATAACTTGTATCTGGCTGCACCCGGTAAAAGTCTCACGTATTATTTTTACAATATGTTTTTGGTGAGTCCCCGAGGCAATTTCAATCAAAGTAGCGCCTTTGGGAAGTCTTTACAGACGGGGTCCCCACGTATGGTACAATAGCGATTCCGACGGGGGATGATAATTGTCTCACATGTTCCCGGAGCCGCCCGTCGGCAGTTATTGACAACCATACGTGGAGTGGATGTCAAGACCGCTACTTTGCACCTTTTTGAATCACAAAGTGGATATTCTCCAATCTTAGGGGGTCAGCTAAATACTCAATTTTTTCAAGCAAGATGCTCAAAAAAACTTGACAAAACCAGCGGGATGTTCAGGCTTGAATAATTCACTTATCCCTCATTTTTTTCACATACCCGACTTTTTTCGATAATAATTGATAGAATTAAAAATGCACCGAGAACAAAATGGCAGCCTGAATTAGATAAGAAAGTAACAGAAGATAGATTTGGTGGGTAATTTTTAAAAAGCTTATAATATGCCTACTGTTCCCACGAATGAGTATGATATAATACCCTACAAGGAAGTGATCCCGTGTATGAAAAAGGCAAAGCAAACCCCAAACCACCCCATCATACCCATGACAAGGGCTATAAACAGCTCTTATCCAATAAAAAGGCCTTTTTAGAACTTATAAAGACCTTTGTCAGGGAAGACTGGGTAAGGGAAATAAACGAAGACGACCTGATACCGGTAAACAAATCCTATATACTGCAGGACTTCACATGACTGAAATTTGGCGTGATGCATATAATAATACACCGGAAAATGAAAGGGAGCGAAAAGACTTCCGGCTCCCGGCAATAATACCCGCCGTACTCTACAATGGTGCAGGTAACTGTACTGCCAGTACCAGTTTTAAAGAGATTTTATCCGGGCAGGAAAGATTCCCAAAGCATATATTAGACTTCAACTATATCCTTTTCGACGTTAACCGGTACAGTGAGGAAGAACTGTACCAGGCATCCAACATGATTTCCAGCATATTCGTACTTGACCAGACTATGAGCCACCAGGAACTGACCAAGCGTCTTAGAAAGTTAATAGGAGTGCTAAAAAAGCTGACTCCGGATGAATTCAGACAAATAATGGTCTGGCTAAAAAAAATGTATTACGACCTAAAATGCCGGAATACCTACAGGAAGAAGTAGACCGAATTTTAGAAATTAGTAACCCGTGGGAGGTGGAAATAATGATCACCAACCTGGAGCTGACCTTAGATGAAATGAAAAAGCAGGCCAAAACGGAAGGAGTAAAGGAAGGCGAGAAGAGAGGCAGAATGGAAGTTGCCAGAATGGCACTGGGAAAAGGCCTAGCTGTGGATGTTGTAGTCGAAATTACCGGCTTGTCCCGGGAAATTGTACTTCAACACAAAGGGACGGTTCTCAAAGGGTTCAATCGGAAGTTTTAACGCAAAAAAGGCTCACTATCAGGTAATCCTGGTCGTGAGTCTTAATAAACTTACCGCACAATAACTGTAGTTAAAATTTTCGATTGCCCCAGAAGAATGAAGTCGCGTTCCGCTCCCAGCTATGGAGATTCAATCTTTTCCTTCCGGCTTTAAATCTATGATTCTACCTGATTTATGCCATTTTTCTTCAAGCATCTAGTAATTTTTGAATGAAACAAGCTAAAATTGGACATACCTGCCCCCTCCCCACAGATGGGTCTTTGAAAAAGGCATTCAATTGACTGGTTATCATGGAAACGGCCCGGTGTATAATGAGTGCGTTGCCTTCATTTTACCTCCCTTACACTCCGGGCAAACTGTCACATCTTTTCCCAAAAGGATACACAGGACCTCAATGGTCTTAAGGCCCTCGAATTTTGGCTTGAGGGTAGGACTTAAGGTTAGTTTTCTGCACAATTCAAGCTTTGTCTTTTTATTCCGGTTGGCAAGTATCCCGTAGTGCCTGATTTTAACAAAACCCCTTGGGAGTATATGCATTAAAAAACGCCGGATAAATTCTACGCCTTTCATCGTTACAGTCTTCTTTTTCCCGCTGCCGGATTTATTACGGTCCCTTACGGTAAATGTCACCGTATGCTCATCCATAGAGACAATTCTGGTGTTGGACATAGCAATGCGGTGTGTGTATCCCCCTAAGTACTGGACTACAGCCAGTGGACCGGAAAAAGTCTCTTTTGTGTAAACGTACCAGTCTTTGGCATAACATTGGCTGAGTAAGTTATTGAAAAGCTTGGGCTTTTGGAGTGCCTGTGCATTCCCATAAAAGTTAAGCAAGTTTTGGTGGTAGTATTGCTCTAAGTAGTATAAAAATTTACCACGGAATTTTTTGGCCAGTACTTTTACATGGATAAAAAAATCCTTGTGCTGCTTTGCCATTTGTTATGCTTTGTTAGCCCGCCGGCCAGTACCACCGTATGAATGTGCGGGTGATAGTGTAAATCCTGTGCCCATGTATGCAATAGAGAAAAGAAGCCTACCTGTGCGCCCAAGTGTTTTTTGTCCTGTGAAAGCTCGGAAAGGGTTCCGGCAACAGCCTTATACATCAAACCATAAAGCAGTTCCTGGTTTTGATAAATCAATGACTGCAATTCTTGCGGCATTGTAAAAACTATATGAAAATAGGGGGCATTTAGTATATCTTTGCTCCTTTTATCCACCCAAATGGCTCTATTGATGCCCTGGCACATAGGACAGTGCCGGTTACGGCATGAATTGTAGTGCACGGTAACATAACCACATTCTTCGCATGCACTTGCATTGCCACCTAAAGCTGCAGTTCTGCAGCCCATGATGTCTCTACTGGCCTTGGCTTGCTGTGTAGATGGGATATAGCTTTGTTCAAACTGAGGGTAAAACTGAAGAAAAATATCTTGTATATCTATCATTTTCTGCCACCAGTAATAGTATCAAACGGACTTTTGATACCCATAAGGCTTTTGGATGTCATGTGCAGGTAGATCTCAGTAGACTTAAGGTTTTTATGTCCCAGTAAATACTGAATAACTACGGGGTCTACTCCATCCTCCAGGGCGTGGGTAGCAAAGCAGTGCCGAAGTGTATGGGCAGAAATATTTTTGTCTAGTTGCAGACGATCCCGCAATTTGATTATGGTGTTTTTTATGGTCTTAACGTGAATGTGATCATTTTGGTTTTGACCGAGGAAGAGCCAATCGCCGGGCTTGTAGCTTTGCAGAGAAAAGAAGGCTCGGAAATAATTTCGTAGGATAATAAGGGAAGCATCAGATAAAATGGTATACCGGTTAGTGTTGTGCTTGGCGTTATCTACTCTGACCCGCATGGCTTTACTGCAAATGTCAGATATTCTTAGCTTGGCAGCTTCGCTGACCCGAAGCCCACTTCCGTAAAGCAAGGATAGTATTGCTTTATGCTTAAGGTTTGTTGTCTCGTTTATGATCGCCAGCACATCTTGTCTAGAAGGGATTACCGGAAACTTTTGCACCCTTTTCATTCGTGGGATTTTCTTTGGATTCCATTCCCTGTCAAGTACATGGCTATAGAAAAGTCTAACGCCGGAAATATAGTTGTTGATGGTTCCCGCTGAAAGG